>WGMW01000049.1 GCA_016124845.1 Flavobacteriales bacterium | reverse complement strand
TCTTGCCTTGCATCTACCGAAGGTCGGACCGACCGCGCAAAAAGTCAAGATCATGGAAAACTGAGTTTTCAACAGGTATATTTGGGTTGTGCAACGGGCACACCCGCTAAAATCTAATGCTTAGGACGGTGCGTCAGTCAGTCTCATTTTCGTTCTACGCTGTTTGTGCATGGCGAAAGGACGGAAGTTTCTAACGCATTATCTTTGGCGGTACCCGTTGGCGGTAATTTGAAATGAAAACAATAGGATTTACCCTATACATGTTCTTCCACTCGATTGTACTGTTTGGACAATCGTTTATCTCTGAGCCTTTCGACAAAGAAAAATGGCTTATATCCTCAACTTATCGGTATGATTTGATACTGAGATCATATGAGGTTATTGCACCTCTTCTTAACCATAGAACAGAGGCTGAGTTGACTTCTTTACTCGGACAGCCCTTCGAAAGAAGGGTTCGAATGAATTCTCCAGTTCACAAAAAGGACGGTTGGATATCAGTTGAAGAGGTCGTAGATCTAACTTACTGTTTAGATCTGGAAGCGAACCTTTCTAATGATGTTGAACGGACAAAAGTTTGCAAAGGCTCATCAATAACTTTTCATTTCTACCAAAACGAAAATGTAGATGTGACAATTAGTCAAGTAGATTGAATTGAAACGCGAAAGAAACTACTTACAACATCTACTATCAAAGCAGAGAGTGACGATAGGTACGCAAACCTCAGTTGTTTCTGCCAAGTTCGGTTTCGGCTGAAAGGTCGAATCCGCATAAGGCGGACTATTTTCATAGTTGAGAAATGTTGGCGCACATTGTAGGGCCACACAGTAAACAGGGCGAAAATGAACATTCAAGAACAAATCAAAGATTACATTGCTTCACATCCTGACCCAAAACGTTCAGACATTGAAACTTTACATCAACGCATACTTAAAGTTATGCCAAAATGTAAACTATGGTTCTTAGACGGCAAAGACGATAATGGCAAAATCGTTTCTAATCCAAACATTGGATATGGACTTCAAACCATAAAATATGCTGACGGTAAGAGCAAAGAGTTTTATCAGATTGGCATCAGTGCAAACACGACAGGAATATCTGTTTATATATTGGGCATTCGAGACAAAAAGTATTTACCCGACACCTACGGAAAGACAATAGGTAAGGCGAGCGTAACTGGCTATTGTGTTAAGTTCAAAACACTTAAAGACATAAGTATTGGTATACTTGAAGATGCAATTCGAGACGGTGTAAACCAAACCTCTTAACCAACACTATATCGCGAACTGTTTACCAACGACATACTGAATTACAACAAGAATACGACAGCGCACAATATAATTACTTGTGACGGTACATCAGTCAGTCTCAGTTTCGTTCTGCACCGTTGCCGCATCTCGAAAACTCAGTAGTTTCAAAACGCAATACTTTTAGGCGCACCGTTGTGCGCAATTGAAAAATGAAGCTATCTCTTTCAGTTTTATTGTTGTGCTTGCTGAGTTTTGCCCTGTATGCTCAAGACGGTAAAAATGAGCGTGAACGCCAATACAATCGACACGTTGAGTTGGGAGATTCTTTGTATATAATTGCTGAATTTGATGGTGCTAAAATTGAATATGAGTTGGCTTCTGGTCTTTTTCCAAAAAGAAAATATCTGAAGGAAAAACTCGAAAACCTTGAGAGAGGTCGTGAACCGATCTGTAGAGCAGATGCTGACTTATGTAAGGTGGCAGCTGAGAAGGCCGATTTCTTGTTCGAACATGGGCAATATGATGAGGCATCATATTTCTATAAAGTGTCACTAGAAAGCTGTCCTGTCCTTATTGGCCCCAAAGAGAGGCTAATAGAAATCCAAGAAATTAAAGAAAAACTAACCCCAACAAAAACTAATGCCAACTGAAGTTTGGCTTTAGCCAAACCGTTGCGGCCAGCGCAAATTTGAGGCTCATCCGCCTTGGGCAGATAGGGTGTTTAAGCCCGTTTTAAAACTCACAATTCTTCGGAGTACGTGGGAATGGTATCACATCACGTACGTTGGTCATGCCGGTGATAAACATCATCAGGCGCTCAAAGCCAAGTCCAAAGCCGCTGTGGGTCACTGTTCCGAACTTACGGGTATCGAGGTACCACCACACACTTTCTTCTGGGATGTGGAAATCCTTCACTTTCTGCAATAGCACATCGTAGCGCTCCTCACGCTGCGAACCACCTACGATTTCACCAATGCCCGGAAAGAGAATGTCCATAGCGGCAACGGTCTTACCGTCCTCGTTCAGCTTCATGTAAAATGCTTTGATCTTGGCAGGGTAACCTGTAATGATCACTGGCTTCTGGAAATGCTTCTCCACCAAGTAGCGCTCGTGCTCGCTCTGTAGGTCTACGCCCCACTCATCCACCAAGTATTGGAACTTCTTCTTTTTGTTCGGTTGACTGTTGCGGAGAATGTCCACGGCCTCGGTGTAAGTGATGCGGGCAAAATCGTTGTTCATCACGAAGTTGAGCTTCTCCAACAACTCCATCGGTTGGCGTTTATCCTGCGGCAAGCCTTTCTCTTCCTGCACAATTCTATCCGAAAGGAACTGCAGGTCGTCCGCGCAGGTTTCCATCACGTACTTGATCACCTCTTTAAGGAAATCCTCTGCAAGATCCATGTTGTCGTGAATGTCGTAGAAGGCTACTTCGGGTTCTATCATCCAGAACTCCGCCAAGTGGCGCGAAGTGTTGCTGTTCTCCGCACGGAACGTTGGTCCGAAGGTGTACACCTTAGAAAGCGCCATGGCGGCCAATTCCGCTTCCAACTGGCCTGTAACGCACAGGTTGGTCTGCTTTCCGAAGAAATCCTCTGAATAATCAACTGAACCGTCTTCGTTCAACGGTGGGTTCTTTGCATCCAACGTAGAAACGCGGAACATCTCTCCTGCTCCTTCGCCATCGGTGGCCGTAAGTATCGGAGAATGAATATTGTAGAAACCACGGTCGTTGAAGTACTTATGTATGGCGAATGTGAGCGCATGGCGCACACGGAACACCGAACTGAAGGTGCTGGTGCGCATACGCAGATGCGCGTTCTCGCGCAAGAACTCCAAGCTGTGCTTCTTCGGCTGTATCGGGAATTTCTCTGGGTCGGCCTCACCATGCACTTCAAACGATGTGGCCTTCACCTCTACCCGTTGACCCTTGCCTTCGCTGGCAACCAATTGTCCTTTAATGGAAACACACGCGCCTGTGGTCACCTTTACAAGGTCAGCCTCTTTAAAGCTTCCCTCCAGGTCGAACACGCACTGGATATTATTGACAGAGGAGCCATCGTTCATGGCCACGAAATTGACATACGCGTTGCCTCTCTTGGTGCGTACCCAACCTCTTACGGTCACTTCTCGGTCCAACTGTTCCGTTACCAGTAATTCCTTAATGCTTTCCATTGCGTTGTGTTTGAAGCGCGCAAAGATATATAAGCCGTTAGCTTTTAGCGGATAGCATTTGGCAACTTCACATTATCCATTCGTTCGTCCAATTTGTTATTCCGAGAAATCAGGAACCGTCAGTTCAGCGCAGCTAATCTTTGAGATGCAGAGTTACGTCCTTCGGTCGTGAGCTCCCTGCGGTCGGTTCCTTCGTCAGCATCACAAACGGATAGACATCAAGGCTAAACAGGGTCCACATCCGGTTGGAAGTACACCGAGCGGAACTCTTTGCGGGCGTTGACCTCTGTGATTTTTTTGAAGATCTCCTGCTTGCGTTCCTTGATGTTGGAGCCTCCCATCTTGAGGATGATCTGCTTGTTGTACTTGTTGCGGATGCGTTGCACCAGCGGGTATTCCGGGCCCAAGAGCAGTTTATCAGGTATCGGTTCCAGTTCCATGGCTAAGGCGTCTGCTGCTTTGTCCGCCACATCGCGGTCGCGGTGCTTGATGGTAATGGTGATCATGCGGATGAACGGTGGATAACGGAACTGCTTGCGCTGCACCAGTTCGGCCTCGTACATGCCCTCATAGTCGTTCTGCACCACCTTCTCGATGATGAAATGCGTGGGCTGTGTGGTCTGGATGACCACCAGTCCCCTCCTGCCTTTTCTTCCGGCACGGCCGCTGACCTGTGCCATCAGTTGATACGCCCGCTCGTACGAACGGAAATCAGGGTAATTGAGCAGTTGGTCGGCATTGAGGATGCCCACCAGCCCCACGTGATCGAAGTCGAGTCCTTTGGTCACCATCTGCGTGCCCACCAGAATATCGATGCGCTGCTCCTCAAAGTCGGAGATGATGCGTGTGTAGGCATGCTTGCCGCGCGTGGTGTCCATGTCCATGCGCGCCACGATGGCCTCGGGGAAATGCAGAGCCAGCTCCTCCTCTATCTGTTCGGTACCGAATCCTTTGGTCTTGATGTACGTGGACTGGCATTGCGGACATACGTGCGGCACCTTATCCGCATGGCCGCAGTAATGGCAGCGCAGGTCGTTGCTGTATTTGTGGTAGGTGAGCGAGATGTCGCAGTTGATGCAATCGGGCACCCAGCCGCAATTGTTGCATTGCACAAAGCTGGAATACCCGCGCCTGTTCTGGAAGATGATGACCTGCTGCCTGCGGTGCAGCGTCTCCGCCACGCGGTTGAGCAGATGCGAACTGAACGGCCCCTTCATGGCATCGGCCTGCCGTTCCTTGGCAAGGTCGCACACCTCGATGTGCGGCAGTTGCAGCCCACCGAAACGTTCGGTGAGTTCCACCATGCCGATCTTGCCGCGCTTGGCGTTGTAATAAGCCTCCAAACTGGGTGTGGCCGAACCCAGCAGCAACTTGGCGTTGGAACGCTTGCAGAGATACGCCACCGCATCGCGTGCATGGTAGCGCGGTGCCGGGTCGTATTGTTTGAAGGTGTGCTCGTGCTCCTCGTCCAGTATCACCATGCCCAAATTGTGGAACGGTAGGAACATGGACGAACGCGCGCCCAGCACCACCCCGTAAGGTTCCGCGCTCAGTTGTTTCTTCCACACTTCCACCCGCTCGTTGTCGGATATTTTGGAGTGATAGATTCCCACGCGTTCGCCAAAATGTTTCTGCAGGCGCTGGATCATCTGCGCGGTCAGCGCGATCTCTGGTAGCATGTACAGCACCTGTTTGCCTTGGTTCAGGAACTCATGGATGAGGCGGATGTAGATCTCCGTCTTGCCACTGCCGGTAACGCCATGCAGCAAGGCCGCGTCCTTTTCGGCAAGATGCGCGTGCAACGCATCGAACGCCTGCTGTTGCAGCTCGGTCAGCTGCACTTCGCCTTCGGCCCAAGGCCCTTCATCCTGTAGGCGCGAAGTTTCCACCTCTTCCTTTATGAGTATCTCTTTTTTGATGAGCTGGTCGATGGCAGCAGCCGAAACACCAGTGTCGCCAATGAGCATCTGCCGTTTTACCACGCCCTGCTCCTTGCCTGTTCTTGATAGCTGGATGAACTGCATGAGTGCCTCCAGTTGCTTCGGTGCCCTGTTCAGCGCCTCGAACACCTCCTGTAGCTTCTCCTTGTCACCCAGCCATTCGGCCAAGCGGTACACGGTCTCCTTCTTGGGTTTGAACTTCTGCTGCAACTCCTCATACTGCACCACCACGCCCTGCTCGGTAAGCGAACGCACAATGCGGTGCACATGCGTTTTGCGCACCAGCTGTGCCAGGTCGTCCATGGTAAGAAAGGTGTTGTGCTGCAGCGCCTCCAGCACGTCCAGTTCCTCCTCATTCAATCCTTCCAGCTCGCCTGCATAATCGGGGTGGATGGCCAGGCGGCTCTCGCTCGAGAGTTTCAGCCCGGAGGGGATGGCGGCATTCATCGCATCGCCCACATGGCAGAGGTAATACTCGGCCATCCAGTTCCAGAAGGCCATCTGGCCGGGCAGCACCACGGGCGCATCGTCCAGCAGGTCTTCGAGGTATTTGGCCTGATAGTGCTGCGGGGGCGTGTGGTGCACCTCGCTGATGATGCCCGTGTAGAGTTTTCTGCGGCCGAACTGCACCACCACGCGCTTGCCCACGGCCACGTACGCCTCCATCACCTGCGGCACGCGATAGGTGAACGTGCCGGCCAAGGGCAACGGCAATATCACTTCCACAAACACGGCAAGGGCGCTCATGCGGCAAATGTATCGGTTGGAAAGCACTAAATCCGAAATGAAAAAGCACGAAACAGACCGTTAATGGAAACGGTCGGCTCGTTTCAAGACCCGAAATGCGCTTTAGCCTTCAAATACAATTTGAACTCAAAACATGATGTTGAGGTAATGACAAAAGAGTCTGTTCAATAAACTGTGTCAGATGTCAGATAGATGGATTTGATAACCAGAAAGACACAGAAAAAATGGAAGACCAAGAGAAAGACAGGATTGACTATGCCAACTTTGAGCGGGATGCGATAGAGGCCCTGAAGAACGGTAAGGAACTGGGCGGCAAGGACGGAGTTCTTGCTCCGATGCTCAAGCGGTTGCTTGAAGCAGCGATGGAGGGCGAGATGGACGCCCATCTGAAGGATACGGACACCCCCAACAGGCGCAACAGCAGGATGGGCAAGAAGGTGAAGAGGGGCTTTGGCAGCATAGATGTGAACACGCCCAGAGACCGCAACAGCAGCTTTGAACCGGAGATACTTCCGCAGCGCATCCACTTCCTCTGTTTCGTACATGGAACCCAACACATCGCAGTACAGATTGCGAAGGGAACGAAGCGTGTTTTATCTGCGGCAATAGTGCGGGCACAAGTTGGGGGACAGATAGGGATTTCCGCCTTTATAAATTAGTTCGCCATCCCTGCTGCGCTCGAAAGCATTGCATTGCTTTTCCACCAAATAACATTGGAATTGGAAAGCAATGCATTGGATCTGAAAAACATAACTATTGTTTCGGAAAAGAATGCATTGGATTCATAAAACAATGCATTGGATTCAGAAAACAATGCTTTAGAAGTGTAAAGCAATGCATTGGATTTGGAAAACATAACTATTGTTTCGGAAACCAATGCTTTGGAACTGGGTGACAATGTATTGGTATTGGAAAACAGAACTATCTTTTTCTGAGAGACAGTTATGAAAATGTCCATCAATGCATGAAAGGGCAATCAGTAAATATAGGCGATCACCACTCCGCTACATCTCCCGTAGGATGGCATCTTTGAAATGGAGCCGCATGATCCAAATGGTGGAACCGTTCGGGTTGAATTCGATGCTGTCCAAGGTTCCACCGATGCGCGTGTCCTTTCCATCAAACTGGTGGATGTCCGTGCCGGGAACAAGGTCGTAATACTCGAAGAAGTAGATGGAGCTTTGGTTGCTGTTCGGGGTGATCACGGAACATTTGGCTTGGTCGCCCTGCATTTTCAACTCATTCGAATCGTATTTCAATTTCACCGTATCGGTGGTTGCCGGATGACCGGGCATGAGCAGAAACTTGCCACGCACCGCCTTCGATCTTGACTTCAATTCCTTGTAGCTCATCTCCCCTTTCGATACCAAGGCCGCACTTGAATAGAGGTACGCATAGCGCACAATACCGACCAGCGAGGTGGTGTCCTTTTTGAATTCCTTCAGCAATTCAGCCGAAAGCTGTTGCGCACCCTTAAAATCCTCCGCCCCCAACTTGGCGAACAATGGCAACACATCGTTTCGGGTGATCTGCGCAAGGGAAACTTGGACGGTGATGACCGAAGTTAGAAGGACGAGGAGGATGGGTTTCATGGGTTTGTTCGGAGGGGTTGAAGAAAGCATGTGTTGCAAAGGTGCGCTATCTGGCACATCCAATGTGTTTACTTTAGAAGCACGCTAACCTTGCCTCGTTAACAGACTTATTTCATATTCAGCACAATATGATAAACATCGCAGATACCTGCTCCGATTTCATGTTGAGAGACAATCACCTTTAAGTTGGCTCGCTGACTCAAATCCCTGTTGATATTATAGGATGTCATTTTTGCCAACGGATTATACAAGTGGTGATGATGCAAGTCCGCGATATACTCCTGATACTTTTTCCAAAAATCGCTAAAGTCATCCGCTAATGAATAGACTAGTAAGAAATTTCTGCTGAGTCCATTAGTATCGTAATCAACCAGCATCTTGTTTAAGTGAAGAATTAGTTGTTGATTTCCCTTTCCTAATGACTTAAGTCGCAATGCCTCTACGATAGCTACGGGCATGCCTCGTAAGTTTCTAATCATCAAATCCAATTCACCACTTTGAGTGTTAGACCGACCGCTCCTGGTTTGATCCGTCACACCATATCCTTTTGTTCTGAGATGATCGGTAAATAAATCATTCACATGGTCTTCCCATTCAACTCTATACTTTCGTTCCAAAATCCGAGTTGATATCTCAATAATATCAACTGTTAAGTCCGTAGAATTAAAGCCAAAATCCTCTCCCTTATTTGCAGTTTTGATTTGATAAGGTCCAATTAGTTGTTCTAGATTAACCTCGACAATATGATGCTGGCAGTGAACTGTCCGAACCCCAGCCCTTTTCGCCTTCTCTAAAAACTCATAGTTAAACATGAATGGACTTTCGGCCCTGCTACAGTTTGGGCAGTTACACTGTATTGCTATTGAATGAGATGGATAATTCAAAGACTCATTAATGTGATCCAAATCACGCTTAATAATTCCCAAAAGCAAAGCTTCATTCTCACCGAATACTTGAATATTAATGGACCTTGAAAACTGATTACTCGTGACCTTGCCAATGGTGTTTTGATGCCGCACAAACAAGCCATATTTCCAGTATTTACCGCTAACCAAATTATCCTTAAGTCTTACAATTAATCTAGAGATTATACCGGCTGGCATAAAGTCATATTGATAAACCAAGCCTATTCCATTATTGGAAAAGTTTTTGACCTTAGGTTCAGAAACGCGTAACAGCTCAGGAATTACATACTTCTTTTCCCCAAGTTGAAAACACAATTCAAACTTTTTCATCAATTCAATGATGTAGCTAATCTGTTGTGAATCGTACTCACTTAAAAGATTGTCCAGAACTTCGCTGTCAAACTCTCCAAAATTTGAAATGACTTGCTTCAAATCAAGAATTTGGTAAACGCAATTTGTGGCCCATTCAGGCTTCAGGAATACGATTGGACGCAAAATTGGATTATCAACAAAATGCAGGAATACCCCTAAGTCATGAAAGTACTGACTTAGAAACTTTGAATCCTTCTTTGAAAGACCGTGTCTATTACATATGCTTAGGTAGTTTTCATACGTTATATAATTGTCACTAAGCCCTTCCAGTTCAGCCCGTATGTCGCTCCAAACCTTAGGTAGTTTATCTCCCAAATGGGGCAGTTTAATAACCGTCCTTTGAATACGGTCGGTCAGTTCTTCCAAATTGGTACCTATCTTGGCGCTAACAGAATGAAATCCAATCACATTCGGGAACTTTTCAACAATAGACTTCTGATCAATTTCCTTAAGTCTCTCATCAATTTTATTGAGCACAACTATTACGGGAGAATTATTGCTCAGAACACGAATAATATTTAGCCAATAATCAAACGTAAGTAGTGAGTCGTCATTTCTTGCCTCCCAAACGAACAGATAAACTGATCTTTTTGTCAGAAAAAACTGATGTGTCGAATGATAAATTTCCTGGCCACCAAAATCCCACGCATTTAACCGAACCCTTTCAACATTCCCAGAATCTGATTCCTCTTTTCTAATACTCATGTTCCATTTTTGGATATCGATACCTTCAGTAGTAACAGTTTCTGGACTTTGTCCAAAAATGAGCTTATTCATAAGAAACGTTTTGCCGACACCACCTTGTCCAACAATCAACATCTTAGCTTCATTTAGTGGGACAGATTCACCTAAATTGATGTAGTAGTTTAGAACTCCATTCAAGCCCTGATTCGCAATTTCCGGTGGAACGTCACCAATTGGATTACCATTTAGATTTAGGTGTGTGAGCTTATCGAGCTTGCTTATCCCTTTGGGCAAGTCAACTATTTGATTGCCAGACAAGTCGAGCTTTCTGAGATTGGTGAGCAAACCAATACTTTCTGGAATTTCCGTTATATTATTGAAACTCAAGTTAAGCTCTCGGATTTTACTAAGCCTTCCTATAGACTCTGGGATTTTTACTATCTCGTTATTCGATAAATTCAGAGAAATCAAACTTTCTTGAAGAAGCGCATCAGGAATGGCCTTCATTAAGTTGTCACTTAGGTCAAGATCCGATAGTTTACTATATGGTTTAAGATCAATTTGGCTTTCATCAATTTTATTTGACGCAAGGTTCAGTTTGAGCAAGTTTGAACTTAATTGATTTATTCCATCCAAACTCTGAATACTATTTCCTTTAAGATTTAGGATGGTCAGAGATTTAACATCAATTAATTGGTTGGGCAAACTGTCAAATTTATTGTTCGACAAATTGATTTGCTGCAACCTATCTAATTCCCCTATATAGTCAGGAAGTGATGAAAGCCGATTGTTATACATACTCAAATGTTGCAGCTTTCTAAATGAGCGAACTTCGAACGGAATGGTTTCCAACCTGCCGTTTTCAAGAGGCAAGTGAGTTACCTTATTTCTATTCTTTGGATTTAATTTTCTTGATATATCTGGTTTCATCGTCATGTTTAAGGGGGCTAAAAAAATCCGTGTGTTATTAATGTGATCATATCTAATTTGGTTAAGTCAATTTAAATAACCGGCTTGGCAATTAGAAACGGCCTTAACCCTAAATTCCAAACATACCTATTAAATCAACAAACTCTTAGCGAATACTTACTGGTCACTTGTTTGTAACACACGGTTACCATTCACCCTGAACTTTGAACCGCACCAACTCTATATTTGCGCCATGGGCAGAAGACGGAAACAAGTGCTGGAGAATGTGACCATCCTTGACATTGCAGACAAGGGGCAGGCGCTGGCGCGGGTGGATGAAATGGTGGTGTTCGTGACGGCTGTCATTCCGGGCGATGTATGCGACATCATGATCAAGCGCAAGCGCAAGAACTACGCGGAGGGGCACGTATTGAGGGTGAAGGAGTTTTCGAAGCTGCGCATTGACCCCAAGTGTGGGTATTTCGGGGTGTGTGGCGGCTGCAAGTGGCAGCATCTGACGTACGAGAAGCAGCTGGAATTCAAGAACAAACAGGTGCGCGATGCGCTGCAACGCATCGGGAAGGTGCAAGTGGAGGCGTTTGAGCCCATTCTTGGGTCCGCCAACGTGTTCGAGTACCGCAACAAGTTGGAGTTCAGTTTTTCGCACAAGCGATGGCTGACGCAGGAGGAAATTGACAGCGGACAGGTGTTCGATGACGTGCCTTCGTTGGGCTTTCACGTGCCCGGTCGTTGGGACAAGGTGCTCGACATCAAGCAATGCCACCTGATGGCCGAGCCGAGCAATGCCATCCGAAACCGCGTGCGGGAAATGGCCCTGGCAAACGAGTTCTCGTACTACAATCTGAACGAGCAGAAGGGTTTTCTGCGCAATCTTATTGTACGCAGCACCATGACGGGCGAATGGATGGTGATACTGAGCGTGGCGGAAGACCGCCCGAAAGACGTGAAGCTGATACTGGACACGCTGGTGGAGGAATTCCCGCAACTCACCTCGGTGCTGTATGTGGTGAACACGAAGCAGAATGACACCATTCACGACCTCGACATACAGGTGCACCATGGCAAGGATCACATTCTGGAGGAAATGGAAGGGTTGAAGTTCCGCGTGGGGCCGAAATCGTTCTACCAGACCAACGGTCCGCAGGCGTATGAACTCTACAAAGTGGCCCGCGATTTTGCCGACCTGAAGGGCGATGAGGTGGTGTATGACCTCTACACGGGAACAGGAACCATTGCGCAGTTCGTGGCGAAAAAGGCCAAGAAGGTGGTAGGAATCGAATACGTGGAAGCGGCCATTGATGACGCGAAGGCGAACGCGGAACTGAACGGCATCGACAACTGCACGTTCTACGCAGGCGACATGAAGGATGTGTTCACACAGGAACTCATTGCCAAGGAAGGCAAACCCGATGTGGTGATAACCGATCCGCCCCGTGCAGGCATGCATGCCGATGTGGTGGCGCGGTTGAATGAACTCCTACCCGACCGCATTGTGTATGTGAGTTGCAACCCTGCCACGCAAGCGCGTGATGTGCAGTTGCTGAGCGAAAACTACGAGGTGAAGAAGGCACGGCCGGTGGATATGTTCCCGCATACGCATCATGTGGAGAGTGTGGTGCTGCTGGTGAGAAAGAAATAGAACACAGATGACACGGATTGAACTGATTAACGCGGATTTTTCTCCGTGCAACTCAATAAACTCAATTCTTTCTCTGTGAAATAACCGAACATGGAACCTCTGTGAAATAACTGAACATGGAACTTGACAAAGACTTTTGGAACAACCGCTACGCAGGAAATCAAATCGGTTGGGATGTGGGTGCGCCTACTACTCCACTGAAGGAATTCATTGATACGTTGACGGACAAAAGCATCCGTATTCTGATTCCCGGTTGCGGAAATGCGTATGAAGCGGAATACCTGCATGAGCAAGGTTTTGAGAATGTATTTGTGATCGATATTGCGCCATTGGCATTGGAAGGATTCAAGAAGCGTGTCCAAGAGTTTCCACAAGACCATTTGCTACTGGGCAATTTCTTTGAACATGAAGGCCAATACGACCTCATTCTGGAACAGACCTTCTTCTGCGCCCTCGACCCGAAATGGCGTTCAGACTATGCCAAAAAGATGCACGAACTACTGGCTCCAAACGGGAAACTGGCAGGCGTCATGTTCTGCTTTGAACTGACGGAAGAAGGCCCTCCCTTCGGTGGCAGCGTGGAAGAATACGAAGGTTATTTCGGTGGGCTGTTTGAGATTGCCAGTATGAAACCCTGCGAGAATTCCATTGCACCGCGTTTGGGACGGGAGTTGTGGGTGGAAATGAAAAAGACCTGTTAGGTTTTCAAAACCTAACAGGTCTGTAGCTCATTCGCTAATTGCCCGAATTCGCTAATTCGCTAATTCTTTTCAATCTTCTTATAACTCGCCACGATCCCTTTGATCAGTGCCGAACTGAACCCAGCGTGTTCCATCTCGTTCAGTCCAGTAATCGTGCAACCTTTGGGGGTTGTCACTTTATCAATTTCACTTTCAGGATGCGAACCGTTCTGAATGATCAGTTCTGAAGCGCCTTTCATCGTTTGGCTCACAATGGCCGTGGCGGTCTTGGCATCGAACCCGACCTCTATCCCACCCTGTATCATGGCGCGCATGAACCTTAAAACGTAAGCAATGCCGCAAGCACCCAAAATGGTGGCCGCCTCCATCAGGCTTTCATCGATGTAGAGCGTGCTGCCGATCTTATCGAACAATCCCGTGATAACCTCACGATGAGCTGAAGTTGCTCCCGTATCACAGATCATGGTCATGCTTTCGTTGACATCTGCAGCGGTGTTGGGCATGGCACGGAAGGTAGGAAGTGTTTTCCCTCTCCATTCGGTCAGTTCCGCCAACGTAATGCCCGTGGCCAAACAGACCAAAATGTGTTTGCCCTCATCCAACGCAGGACCGATCTCCTTCAGGATCGGTTTCACGTTATACGGCTTCACTCCCAGCACCACCACATCCGAACCATTGACAGCACTGATGTTGTCAGCAGTGACGTTCACGCCTTTTGCGGCCAGATCGCGAAGTTGGTTCACGTTCCTTCTCGTGGCGGTCAATGCGGCCGCCTCGAATCCATCATCCAACAGTCCGTGGGCAATGGTCAATCCCAGATTGCCACATCCGATAATTGCTATTCGCTTGTTTTCCATCTTCAAAAACTTGTTGCCGAAGTTACGTGGATCAACGGATGTCGTTCCAATTCCGAACCGACATATTTGTATTCAAAACCTACCGACCATGAGAAACCTCAACATCATCTTACTCTGTGCATTGGCTGTCTCCTTGGCAATGACCGCGTGCAAAAAGAACGAAGACAAGGACTGCTTGGAACTGGATACGACCGCCTCTTTTGTGGTGGATGGAACGGCATTGACCGTTACCCATACGCCTGTTTGGACCAGCAGCGGCATCTACCAATCGCTTGGTTTCCGACACGATCTGGCCGGAGGCGGACAACATATCGTCACCATTATTTTCGAGGGAGATTCCATCGGAACTTATCCTTTGAAAGGACAACTTGACCCGCACCGCGCCATGTATATGGGGCCGAACTCGAACAATAATGCGCTTTTCACCGGTCCGGGTGAAACAGGTACGGTGACCATCACCGATATGGACCTTAGCAACGGCTGTCTGACCGGAAACTACTCCTTCACGGCCAATTTCGTTCAGGTAACGGGCGAGTTTCAAAGCCTCCGGCCACAATAGGTGATAACCGTCACGTTCTGCGGTTTGGGTGCGAGGTAATTTCGCTTCAAACCTCTGAACTATGAAGCTATTTTTTTACGTGCGGATGCTTGTTTCTACAAGTGTCCTCGCTCAACCGAATTTCGAACTGAGTATTGAAGAAGCCACCTTGCCGAATGCTCCGGGGCTTCAGTCGTTTGTGGTGGGGCAGCACAATGGCAAATGGCTTCTTATCGGTGGCCGGACCGATGGACTGCACCGCAGGCAACCGTGGGCCACATTTTTGGCAGAAGACAATAACCTGGTGGCCTATGTGGTCGACCCCGTGAACCTGCAACACTGGTCAGCTTCCATTTCAGCGCTTCCAACCCCCATATTCGAACAGTTGCAGAGCACAAACATGGCGTTTACCCAACGCGATACGGTGCTTTACATTATTGGTGGATACGGCTACAGTCCAACGGCCGGAGACCATATTACACACGCCTATCTCACTGCAGTGAACATTCCGACCGTGATGGACCGCATCATCAGCGGAAACGGAATGGCCGATCAGTTCAGATACGTGAACAATGCAAACATGGCAGTTACCGGAAGCTACCTTGGATTGCTTGACAACACCTTCTACCTCGTTTGCGGTCAGTATTTTGAAGGACGTTACAACCCCATGGGGCCGAACCAAGGTCCCGGATTTATCCAGAACTACACGGAGGCCATTCGCAAGTTCAATATTGAAGATGATGGAACAACCTTGAACATTACCAATTACACCGAAACGGTGGATGCGGCCGATTTTCACCGAAGGGATTACAATCTGGTCAGCCAGATATTTCCCAATGGCGAAGAAGGATTCACGGCCTTTTCGGGTGTTTTTCAGCACGATGTGGACCTGCCGTGGCACAACACGGTTGATGTGACCGCAAGCGGATATTCGGTCAACAACAACTTCGATCAACTATTGAATCAATATCATTCGGCCAATCTGCCGATCTACGATCAGGCCGCCAATGAAATGCATACGCTTTTCTTCGGTGGAATGAGCCGTTATCGCTACGATACCACTACCGGTAACCTGATCGATGATGATGCGGTTCCGTTTGTCAAAACCATCAGTTTGGTAACGCGCCATGGCGATGGCAGCATGGACGAAACACAATTGGAGCTGCAAATGCCCGGTTTCCTTGGCTCTGGGGCGGAGTTCATTCCATCAGAAAATGTAAACTTTTTAAACGGTGAAATTTTGGAGTTGAATGCTTTGCCCATGAATCAGCCTACGCTGGTAGGTTACGTTTACGGTGGCATTGAAAGTTCGGCAGAGAACATTTTCTTCATTAACGATGGCACGCAGAGTTGGGCAAGTGGTCGCCTCTTCAAAGTGTTCATTAACCGTACCGGAACAACGGGCGTTGAAGGCACAACCATGTCAAACGAAGCTGCGCTTCACGTGGTGGTGTATCCGAACCCGACCAAAGATGTGCTGACCGTTGGCGTTCGCGCAGCATACCGCACCAAAGCAACATTGGAGGTTGTGGACAGCGCTGGCCGTCTGGTGCTTTCTGAAAACCTGAATCTGCAACAAGATAAATCTGCCAACCTGCTTTACAAATGCAGCGATTGGAATGCAGGCACTTACACGGTTCGTTTCAGCAACGGAGCGTTTGTCAAAACTGCCACCGTGGTTGTTACGCGGTAGCTCAATGAGCGATAAGGTCAAATTCCTTCGCGACCCAATACGTGGAATGAAAACCAATATCCACAGAGAAAAGACCATCGCTACCGCCTTGGTCTTTTTCATTTCCGACATCCACGGCCAACACATGACCCAAACCTTTGAATTCGTAAAGCACCACGGATTCCACCTTCTCTCCTTCCGACCATGAACTCCGTATCACCTTCGGGTTATTCTGAAAATTCTCTTTAACGGTGACCGAATCGCGGTCGATCTGATGCAGTCCGGTCCATTGTTCCATGATCTCCGTGGCGTTCATCGGGTTCACCACAGGATCATCCGTTCCTTGCAGGATGATCATTTTCGGATATTCGCCACGGTAGCCGTCATTGGCCAGCCGAACCCTTCTTGCCCATTCCCACGGTTTGCGGTCCACCCAACCGAACATGCTTCCAACACCTGAAACGATATTTCCCGAACCGTAAGGCCCGCCAGCATACGAAGCCACGGCCGAATAATCACCAGGATACAGAGCCGCAGCCGTCACCGCCATGGCCGCGCCTGCCGAAACACCCGTAATACAAACATGCTTCGCATTGATCGGATAATTGGCTTTCATGTAGTCCACAATCTGATGAATCGAGGCCACCTCGCCTTTGCCCAGTTCGGTGTCTTTTCCATGGAACCAGTTGAAACAGCGATTCATGTTATTGGTGCCTTTCTGTTCGGGATACGCGATGATGAAACCGTTCTCGTCCGCCAGTTTGTTCCAACCGCTCAGTCGCATCATGCCGTGCGCATCCTGGTTGCAGCCATGCAGCACCACCACCAGCGGAACATCCCCTTCGGGAAGTTTCTCTGGAACATGGACGAACAGCCGAAGTTTACCGGGATTCTTGCCGAAGTTTTCAATTTCAGGCATGTCCTGCGCCTGAGATGTCAGAAAAAAGGAGAAAAGGAAAAATGAGAAAACGAGGCGCAGCATATCAGATCTTCAACGGCAAAGCTGAGAAAAGTGAGGAGACATCCATAACTTTAGACAATGAATACAGATGCCTCAACTGTATTGTTTTAATCTTAAAGCCGTGTTTCTTACCAATTGCAAACGAATCTATTGATGACCACAAGATGCCTCCTCGTATCAATTTGGCTGCTTACTACCGTATCAACCATTGCCCAAACTCCCGTACTGAGCTGGGCAGAGCAATTGAGCAATGAGAACGGCAACATTTTCATCCTATCCTCTACAACGGACGCGCTGGGTAACCTTTACTTGACAGGAGCCATTACCGGAACGGTCGACCTGGATCCAGGACCAAACACTTCCCCTTTTACTGATAGCGGGTTCGGTGATATGTTCATTTCCAAGATTGACTCTGCTGGTAATTTTGCTTGGGCTGGCCGAATTGGACGCGACTCGTATGACCAAGGCTCCTCCATTGTAACCGATGGTTCAGGAAATGTATATGTTACGGGCTTCTTCAGCATGGATTCAACTGATTTCGACCCTGGAAATGGAACCGCTTATCTTCTCAATACTTCTGGAGGAGCGTTGACGTTTATACTGAAATTGAACGCAGACGGTCAATTCATTTGGGCAAAGGAATTCGGTCCAAGCAACAATAGCCCTAGCTCTCTTACTTTGGATGCATCGAGTAACCTCCTAATAACTGGAGTCTTTGGTGGTACTGTAGATTTTGACCCAAGTTCAAACAGCTCAGTAATCACAGGTGGCTCGGACGACATATACATCACCAAGCTTGATACTTCAGGTGGTTTCGTTTGGGCCGAACGAATCGATGTAACCACTACATCAACCCGAAGCTACTCAATAGCCACCGATGCCGATGACAATATCTATCTGACCGGACTGCTTTTGGGAACGGTGGATTTTGACCCTGGAAGCGGACTCGAAGAACTGACCGCACCATCTATCTTCGGTGGCCAATTCATACTTAAATTGAACCCATCGGGTAGTTTTGAATGGGCCAAAGTGATCAATGGGAGCATTCAACAGACCGGAGGCGATAGAGCCATACAAGTTGATGACGCAGGCAGTTGTTACACCATCGGTTGGTTCAACAATACGGTAGACTTCGACCCCAATGCGGGTGTGCATGAGCTTGAGAACACCCTCACCGCAGGAGGAGCTACTTATTTGCTGAAGTTGGATGCTTTAGGCAATTTCGTGTGGGTCGACCAATTTGGTGACCCTGGAAATGGGAATTACAGAGATATGGAACTATATACGGAAGGCAACATCTATGTGGCTGGAAGCATTATCACTTCTGGAGATTTCAATCCTAACATCGGAACCGACAGCCTTTCGGTAGTAGATGGAAATGTTTTCATCGTCAAGTACAGCGGAGATGGGGCACTTCAATGGGCATTGAATTTTTCAAATGATTCCAGTTCCACCACCCAAGGCATTTCGATGAATGTAGATCCAATGGGAAATGTGCTTTCCTCAGGTTATTTCCAAGGAACGGGTGACTTCGACCCTGGTCAGGCCATATTCAATCTTACTGCTGGAACCATAGAGGACATATTCTTGCAGAGATTAGACCACAACACCATCAGCGGAATACAGGAAACGAAAAAGATGGACAAAATGCTGTCGGTGTTCCCAAATCCAACTAATGGCCACGTGCGTATTGCCTTTGAAACACTTAACGAAACAGGACAGGTAAATGTGTACAACCCTCTCGGATCCCTTTTACTGGTCGCCCGAAAAGGCCGAGGTAAATTTCTCGACCTTGAGCTACCGAAGAGTAATGGACTGTACCTTCTCCAGTGGGTCAGTTCAAATGGTACTATCCGTAATATGAAAGTGCTTAAACAATAAACCGATTAAACGCAGCTCGTGCCACTTCGCAATACGGCAATATAATTTTTGGTCAGCGGGAAAACACAATCCAAAAATCATTTCATCATGGAAAACCCAAAATTTCAAGTATTCAAAGGTCATGACGACCACTATTATTTCAGACTGAAAGCTGCCAATGGCGAGATCATCTGCGCCAGCCAAGGCTACACCACCAAGCAAAGTTGCATTACAGGCATTGAGGCCATTAAGAAGGTTGCAGCCAATTCGCCAATCGAGGAACTCGATTGACCAAGCTGTTTACATGCGGCTGACATTCTTGCTACTGACGCTTTTGCCGATTGCTGTCTGGGCGCAGCAAGCCACAGACCGATCTGCCAAGGCGGTTTTCTACCGTGGTGAGCTCCTTTACGAAGGAAAACTCGGGTCGTACAAGGTAAAAGAGAAACATCTTGAGGCATTGACCGCTGAGCCGATTATTGAGCAGAATAATGGTCGGATCCATGTGTTTACGAAAAACACTTTCGTTCTGACCAATATCACGGAACTGACCCTTTCCGTAGATAGTTCCGCGCATTTTTTCGGGGGTGGCGAGCAGTTCAGCCACGTGGAACTGACAGGCAAGAACGTTCCGTTTATTGTAGAAGAGAATGGCATTGGTCGTGGTGACCAACCCGCAACCAGAACCGCCAATTTGATTGGCGCTGGCGGCCATGAATGGAGCACCTATTGCCCTGTCCCGTTAGTTCTTTCTTCAAACAATTCCGCTTTTCTCATTGAGAACGATTGCTACTCAGAGATCGATCTGACAGAAAATGGAAAGATCACCTTCCGTGTGCATGATGATGAAATAAAAATTCGAAGCTGGGAGGCGAATTCACCGAAGGAACTCATTCAAAAAGTGACCGCCCATTTGGGCCGTATGCCCGAATTGCCCGATTGGACGTATGGAACAATTCTGGGCATTCAAGGAGGCGCGGAACGTGTAAAACAATTGGTAAAGGATGCCAAGAGTTACGGCAATCCCGTTTCTGCCATTTGGATTCAGGATTGGGTGGGAAAGAAAAAGACCAACATTGGTTCGCGCTTGCGCTGGGAATGGAAACCTGACACCATCACCTATCCCGATTTTAAGCAGTTCTGCGCGGATATGGATGCGCAGAATGTGAAGGTTTTGGGTTACATCAATCCGTTTCTATTGGAAGGAACCGACATGACCGATGACGCCTTGAAGAACGGCTACATCGTTCACCGCACAGACGGTTCGCCCTACCTGATTCCGTTCGGAGGTTTCAAAGGCTACATCATCGACCTGAGCAATTCCGCTACGCGTGAGTGGATCAAAGACATCATCAAAACCAACATGATCGGAAACGGTTTGAGCGGTTGGATGGCCGATTTTGCCGAGTGGCTGCCGTTTGACTGCAAACTCCATTCTGGCCAAGACCCGAAAGATTACCACAACCGTTTTGCAGCCGATTGGGCCAAAGTGAACCGAGAAGCCATTGAAGAGGCGGGTAAACTGGGCGAAGTGGTTTTCTTCTCCCGTTCGGGGTTTACAGGTTCCTCAGGTAGTTCCACGCTCTTTTGGGCTGGCGATCAGATGGTCGATTTTGGCGAGAACGATGGATTGGGATCGGCCGTCAATGCCATGATCTCATCGGGTTTGAGCGGCATGGCCATCAACCATTCGGATGTTGGCGGTTACACCGCGCTCAAGTTCCCATTCTTTAAAAACTATCTGCGTGATAAGGAAGTGCTGTTCCGCTGGATCGAGTTTGAAGCCTTCACCCCCATTTTCCGAACGCACGAAGGGTTGCTTCCCAACGACATGGTTCAGTATTACACCGATGATGAAACGCAGGAGTTCTTTGCCCGCTTCGGCAAGATCCATAAGGAACTGGAACCGTACTTCAAGAAACTCATCAAAGAAGCATCCGAAACGGGAATTCCCGTTATCCGACATCCGTGGTTGGTATGCCCCGAAGACACGAATTGCCTCAACACGGACAAGCAATTCTTTGTAGGCGATGACCTATTGGTGCTTCCCATCACGGAACGCGGACAGACCAAGGTCCGCGGCTATTTCCCCGAAGGAACATGGGTGCATTATCTTACTGGAACCGAATTTATGGGCGGCAGATGGAACGAGGTTTATGCACCTATCGGCACGCCAGCTGTATTTTGGAGAAAATGATGCCGCCAACGATCACGTAGTTTGAAACACATTACCCGAACCGTTTGGATTCTCTCGCTGGTGAGCCTTTTTACCGACATGGCCAGCGAAATGCTCTATCCCATCATGCCCATCTACCTGCAGTCGATCGGATTCTCGGTGGTGCTTATCGGAGTGCTTGAAGGAATGGCCGAGGCCACGGCAGGGCTGAGCAAAGGGTATTTCGGAAAGCTATCAGACAACATGGGCAAACGCGTGCCTTTTGTGCAACTGGGCTACGCATTGAGTGCCATTTCCAAACCCTTGATGGCCGCGTTGGCGCACCCACTATGGATCTTTTTTGCACGCACCACCGACCGCTTTGGAAAAGGCATCCGAACAGGAGCACGCGATGCCATCCTTTCTGAAGAGGCCACACAACAGACCAAGGGCCGTGTTTTCGGGTTCCACCGTTCCATGGACACCTTAGGGGCTGTCATCGGTCCGATCCTTGCGCTGGTGTATCTGCACTTCTACCCGCAGCACTACGCCATGCTGTTCTTTCTGGCCTTTTTTCCCGGGCTATTGGCCGTGCTGGCATCCTTCCTCCTACAAGAAAGGAAGCAGCCCAAAGCAGTAAACTTGGCCCGACCGTCCTTTTTCAGTTTTCTGGCCTACTGGCGAACAAGTCCTTCGGACTATCGGAAGGTGGTGACCGGCTTTCTGATCTTCACGCTCTTCAACAGCTCGGATGTTTTTCTGCTGCTGAAAGCGAAAGAAGCAGGACTGACCGACACGTGGGTCATTGGTACCTACATATTCTACAACCTCATCTACGCCTTGGCCTCCTTTCCGCTCGGCATGGTGGCCGATCGCATCGGTCTTAAACGCATGGTGGTTTTTGGACTGATGTGTTTTACAGCAGTATATGTTGGTATGAGCGTGGCCGCCAACAACTACCTCATCGGCTTGCTGTTCTTTTTATACGGTATCTATGCGGCTGCCACGGAGGGCGTCTCCAAAGCATGGATCAGCAACATTTCGGCTAAGAAGGATGTGGCTACGGCCATTGGCACCTTCACCGCTTTTCAAAGCCTTTGTACCATGGCGGCCAGTTCCATGGCCGGTCTGCTCTGGTATCAATTCGGAGCTTCGACCACCATGCTGGTGACGGGCATTGCCACTGCGTGCGTTACCCTGTATTTCTTGTTTGGCACACGGACACAATCCTAAGGCATGCTGAAGCAATGAACGGATTGCTCGAATGCCCTTACATTTGTTACATCTGTTAAAACTTCGGCCATGAAACATCTTTCCGCTGTTCTTTATCTCGCCATGGGACTTGGCACCCACTACGCGGTCCATGCCCAAACCATTCCGCAACACGACCATGTGGTCATTGTGGTGATGGAAAATCACGCCTACACGAATATCGAAGGTTCATTCTTCGCTCCGTATGTCAACTCATTGCTTTCAGACCCACACACGGCCAATTTCACTTCTTCACACGGATTGGCGCATCCAAGTCAGCCCAATTACATCATGCTTTTTTCTGGAGCCGACCAAGGCGTAACGGACGACAATCTTCCGAGCGGTCTTCCATTCACCACGCCCAATCTCGGTGCTGAGTTGCTCGACAGCAACTATACGTTCATCGGCTATTCGGAAGATCTTCCTGCGGTTGGATCGGATGTAGAGACAAGCGGAGATTACGCCAGAAAGCATAACCCGTGGGTCAATTGGCAGGATTCTCCAGGCAATGGTATTCCTGCTGCGCTCAATCAGCCGTTGACCAGTTTCCCGACCGATTTCAATAACCTCCCGACCGTGAGTTTTGTGATGCCCAACCTGGCACACGACATGCACAATCCTGTGCTGCTTCCGAACGCCATCAGCAATGGCGACACGTGGCTTCAGGATCACCTGGATGCGTACATCCAATGGGCAAAGACGCATAACAGCCTTTTCATCCTTACATTCGATGAAGACGACCTGCTCCACTCAAACCGCATCATGACGCTTTTTATTGGCGAGAATGTGATCGGTGGAGATTACGATGAGAACATCACGCATTACAATATCCTCCGAACCATGCAGGACGTGTACGGACTTTCGTACTGCGGAAACAGCGCCAATGTCACTCCCATCACCGATGTGTGGGCGCAAACACCGACAGATGTGGTGCAAGAATTGAACGAAACCGACATCAACCTCTATCCGAATCCGACCGTTGGAACCATCACCTTGGAAACAACTGACGGCAACGGTTTCTGCGAGATCCATAACGTGGCAGGGCAGCGGCTGTATTCATCAGCCATCACTTCCACCCGACAAACGCTTGATATGAGTAATTGGGACAGCGGCATCTATTTCATTTCCATCACCGATGGCGAGAAGGTCATTCGTAAAAAAGTGGTGAAAGACTGAGCAGCCTGTAGATTTTCGTACGCAATTGTTTCAAATTCTTTAAGGTTCTTTTGAGCCTATTGCTATTAAGTCTGCGTTGTGCTATCATAGCGCTCCCAACCCCGATTTGAGAGATGAGTGAAGAAGGAAAGAAGGTGCACGCCTTTACGGACGATGCCCTCGGAAAAGACGATGCGACAGCACTCGCAGATCGCATCAAGAAAAAAGAGATAAGTGCCGAAGAAAGTGTGGCAGCGGCCATTGCACGTGCACAGTCGGTAAACCCGCAGATCAATGCCATTGTAACGGAACTGTATGACCGCGCAAAGCAAGAGGCCAAGAACGTACAAGGCCCGTTTGCGGGTGTGCCTATGTTCTTCAAAGACATGGTGCATTTAAAAGGCGTTGCCGTGCATCACGGAACTTCAGCCTATTCAAGTCCTCCCAAAGCAGCTACAGATACCGACCCGATCGTCAAGCAGATCTTTGCACAGGGTTTTGTGAATCTGGGTATGAGCACCATGCCTGAATTCGGGTTTACGGCCTCCACAGAATTCACCAATGGTGAGGCCACCCGCAACCCGTGGAACACCGATCATTCAGCAGGAGGTTCTTCTGGTGGTTCGGCCGCATTGGTGGCTGCAGGAGTTGTGCCCATTGCCCATGCGGCAGATGGTGGCGGTTCCATCCGTATTCCTGCGGGAGCGTGCGGACTTGTCGGTCTCAAAGCAAGCCGTGGACGACTGCTCAAGGCAAGCAAGTTCAAGCGACAGCCTGTGGAAATTGCCATTGATGGCGTTGTTTCCCGATCGGTTCGTGATACCGCCTACTTCTATGCGGAAGCAGAAAAGTATTACAAGAACAGGCGGTTGCCCGAGATCGGTCTGATAGAAGGTCCATCCAACCGTAAGTATCGCATTGGTTTTACAGGAGATTCTCTGAAAGGTTTGGGTGCGGATGCCGATACCATGAAAGGCCTGCAGGAAACGGCCAAGCTGTTGGAATCGTTGGGACATGAAGTGGTTCCGTTCGAACTACCGTTGAAAGACCGTTTCATTGACGATTTTGCCAACCTGTGGAGTGTTGGTGGCTTCTACTTCGAACGCTACGGAAAAAAGGTCTTCGGTGAGGAATATGAACCCAGCGAGCTTTCAGGTCTCACGCTTGGATTGGCCGAACACTTTCGTCAGAACAAGGCCAAGACCGCTGCTTCTATCGTAAGGCTTCGCAACTCATTCCGCCAGTACCGCAGAATGTTCAAGCGCTCTCAGTTGGATATGATCCTCACTCCTACTACTGCGCATGTTCCGCCTGCCATCGGCTACCTGAGCATGTCGCTACCATACGAAGAACTGTTCGAGCGCATCCAAAAATGGGCCTGCTTTACGCCTTACCATAATGCCACAGGTGGCCCTTCCATTTCGCTACCTGTACAACATTACAATCAAGAGGACATACCCATGGGCATGATGCTCTCTGCCAATCTCGGGCAGGAGGCCATCCTATTGGACATTGCCTACCAGTTGGAGGCAGCTAAACCTTGGAAGAGGATCTGGGAGTAACTTGTTTTAAAAATAACCGTTGCGTCAGGCGTCCTAAGCTTTTCCAACGTAGACATTACATCAATACTCCCCAATGATGGGACACCTTTCAAATGGTTTTTTCCTATCGAACAGGTAACGGTAGGTGGCGTGGGTCTTGATGAGCACGACTCAGAACTTATCGCGTTAGCCAAAATTCACGGGACCGTCCATGGCCTCCTTGCCGCATGCTGCCAGCCAATACTTAGCGGTATCTAAAAGCATGTTGGCAGCAATTTGATCATCTATGCGATCGAGCAGCCATAACCGCCTGTTCGTTGAATACACGGTTGACACCCGGATCGAACTCATCGCGTATCTCTTGATCGATGGGGGGCGGATTTACATCGGATCGCTACCGTAAAGTACAGATGAAAATACCAACCAAGCGTTTTCCTGTTCAATTGTGCGGACCTCTTCCAATTGCATAAGGCAAGTGTTATGAGGCTGGAAATGACCTGAGTACGATTTGGTCAATTGATGATTGGATCGCCCCAAAATTAGTTGCCAGAACATAGATGTTCTTCCTACCTTGAAGCCAATTTTCAAGGCTGGCACAGCCTGTTCCAAACTACGAAATCCGACCTGAAAATGAACTCAATGTACCGTTTGACACCTGTACTCTTCCTGATGCTTGTGGTAGCATGCAATACTCCTACTGAACCATCAGTTCGAAACAATGAAGCGGCATCGAAAGCCGTGGTAGTGGCTGACACCACACCAAAGGTCACAGGCATCGGTGGTATCTTCTTCTTTTGTGACAACCCGAAGCAGACCAGAGAGTGGTATGCTAAGAATCTGGGTATGCAGATGAACGATTGGGGAAGTTCAAGTTTTGAATCAAGGGATATGAGTAATCCAGAAGTGATAAATTCATTGCAGTGGACCCCTTTCAAAAGTGGAAATCTCTACTTCGCACCTTCTGAAAAAGCGTTCATGATCAACTACAGAGTTCAGAACATTGAAACCCTAATTGACAGACTTTTACAAAACGGTGTGACCATAGTAGATAGCTTAGAGCATTATGAATATGGCAAGTTTATACATGTAATGGATCCTGAGGGAAATAAGATAGAACTTTGGGAACCCAGTTGAATAGGATTCAAACCAGTCTATTTCTAAACTTGGCCATCATCATTCGCGCTTCTGATCTTCATCATGGGACTTGCATTCATCTTTGACGGAAATTTGACGCTTCAACAGTCCTAACCATGAAGACAATTCTTGTTGCTACCGATTATTCTGTCCCGGCAAATAACGCTTTGGAGTATGCTGCTCAATTGGCTCAGAAGACCAATGCAAGACTCATATTGCTTAACGTTTATAAACTGAACATTCATTCCAGCAACTCGCTTGCTTCCGCCTCCGACATAGACCATCTGGTGAAACGAAGCGAAACCAAGTTGATTGAACTGGCCTTGGAAACCGAGGGTCGCTTTAAAATCAAGGTCGATTACGAACTTGGAAAGGATGACACGGTTGAAAGTCTCAGTAAATACATCAAAACACACGCGGTGAATCTGGTTGTGATGGGCATTGAGAGTAACTTGGTGGAATATAAATGGTTCGGAAACACCACCACTGCTGCCATTCAACTTATGCAATTTCCTCTGTTGGTAGTTCCCAACGACATCACTTTCCAGGGTATCCAAAGAATCATGTATGCCTGCGAGTCGTCTTATCTCAGAGAAGACTGCGGGTTAGGAGTTCTCAAGGAATTCGTATCTGCATTCAATGCCGAATTGCAACTTCTACATGTTTTGACAAATGAGAGGGAAAAAGAGAGCAAAGAAAAACTGGAGTTGTTAATGGAAAAGATCCTTAAAAATGTGGAACACTCCTACCAGTACGTCAGCAGCCCAAGGGTTGATGATGGTATTATTCAAGGTCTGAAGCGATTTCCGGCCGATCTCCTTGTAATGGTCTCGCATAAGGCAGGATTCTTTGAGGCCCTGTTCAAGGGAAGCCAGACAACGCAGATGACCGTAAGAACAAGAATACCGCTTTTGGTCATACCCGAAGATAAGGTCTGTTGACATATCAAGTTGAACAATTCAGTAACTCCCAACACTCAAAAGCACGAGTGTACAGGCCACTTCCACTTCAATGCCTGCCGCTTCCAGTTTCTTGTAGAACTCAGGATTCTCCGTTCCCGGGTTGAAGATGACGCGCTTGGGTTTTAAGCTTAAAATACGATCGTAATATTCCTTTTGAATTTGAGGATTGAGATAAAGCGTCACAGTATCGAACGCTTCATTCGGCCATTGATCGGTGATTTCCGTGTCGCCAATTACTCCTTTTCGGATACCGAAGGCATAAACAGGGTGCCCATATTGCCGTAAGCGACTGACCGCCTTGTAGCCGTATCTGGCTGAATTAGGACTGGCTCCAACAACGAGGGTTTTCTTTTTCATTTTCCTGTTTAGTGATAGAAAACATCCCAAAACAAAAATTCCCCAGCCTAAAAGGCTGAGGAATCTGCTTGGTTTGCGGAGAGAGAGGGATTCGAACCCCCGGAGGTGTTACCCTCAATGGTTTTCAAGACCACCGCAATCGACCACTCTGCCATCTCTCCGAGCGCAAAAGTAATAGAATTTTCTTCCGTTAGAACCGTTATTTATCGGCAAGATCGTGCAGGTGGAATTTCCATTCGAACACACGTATTGGTAACTTTGCAAGTATGAAAACAAGGATTCTATTCCTGCTTCTAATCGTTTTTGCAACCACACGGTCACATGCACAGCAATTGAGAGCAGAGTTGGCCATGGCGCGTTTCAATTCGCCTGCAGACGGCCCTTATCTCGAAACCTACCTCAAGTTCAGCGGCAATACACTGAAAGTCTATGAAACCGAAAATGGTTTTCATTCGGAAGTTGTTTTGCATTACCAAGTACTGAAAGAAGGACGGTCTGTATATGATGACCTCTTCAAAATGGAAGGTCCAATGCAAAAATCCGATTCACTTTTGCAAGACTTTATCTCCGTGCAGCGAATACCACTGGAAAAAGGTGATTACCAATTGGTGGTGAAATTGCGTGACGCACAAGACCCGGAAGAACTTACGGTGGAAGTGAAACAGGATGTGAAAATGGAGAAGCCGATCGATTTTTCAGCAACCATCGATAAGGCATCTGGAGGTCTGACCGAAGCCATCAACTTCTTCATCTCCGATGTGGAATTGGTGGACTCTTATGGTAAAACAACTACGGAGAACATTCTTTCCAAAAATGGATATGACCTCGTTCCGTATACATCCAACTATTTTCCACAATCAAGAAACAGCATCTCCTTCTATGCAGAGATTTACAATACAGATCTGCGTACCACTCAGAAAAAGCGTGCGCTCGGCAGCCTTTTCAAAGATAAAGCGAACATAGACAAGTATCTGATCGACATGTTCGTTGAGAATCAGGAAACCGGTAAGGTGATGGAAGGACTCAGAAGTTTCATTAAGCACGATGGAACCGAAGTGATTCCCGTGCTTCACTCCTTCTCGCTCGAAAAAGTTCCTACTGGCAGCTACAATCTGGTGATAGAACTGAAAGACTCGGAAAACGAGCTTCTGCAACGTCAGATCATGGGGTTCCAGCGCACCAACCCCATAATGGAACCCGACTATGTGAACCTTGATTCTGGAGTTGTGAATCTTGACAATATCGAGCTGACGTTTGTTGGCAAGTACAACCGTCCCGAAGAACTGAAGGAATACATACGATGCCTCCACCCCATTTCCAACCAGGAAGAGAAAACATACATCGATCAGCGGATCAATTACAATGATCTGACGATGATGAGAAAATACCTTTACTATTTCTGGCTGAAAAGAAATCAGGCCGATCCGGAAGGTGCTTGGATGAAATATTGGGAACAGGTGGAGAAGGTGAATGCCAATTACTCCACCAACCAAAAGAAAGGCTACGATACGGACCGCGGTCGTGTTTATCTACAGTACGGGCCGCCCAATACAATTTCGCCCAATTACTTTGAGCCTGACACCTATCCTTATGAGATCTGGCATTACTATGTGCTGCGCGATCATCTATACGCCAACCAAAGCAACAAGAAGTTCATTTTTGCGCAGATAAATGAAGGGACCAATGATTTCATTTTGATCCATTCCGATGCTAAGAATGAGATCACCAATGTGCGCTGGAATTACGATCTGCATAAGCGAAGTTCGCAGACCATCAACTTGGATGTGGAGGATGCACCAGCGAGCTACGGCAACCGCTCGCGTCAGTTTTTCGACAACCCGTATTGATTTTGCAATTCGCAACCGTTTGTTGACTTTAGTCGCCCATGCGAATCGCGGTCGTCATCCTCAATTGGAACGGGAAGTCATTTCTTGAGAAGTTCCTTCCAATTGTTGTGAAATACTCACAGCAGGCAACGGTTTATGTGGCCGATAACGCAAGCACGGATGATTCTGTCTCATTTATCCAAGAACATCATCCCGAAGTAAAACTCATTGAAACGGGAGGCAATCTCGGATTTGCCGGAGGCTACAATAAAGCGTTGGAAAACCTCAACGAAGCGTATTTCGTGCTTCTAAATTCGGATGTTGAAGTGACTGAAAACTGGCTTCAACCCATCATTGACCTGATGGATAAAGATCGGAACATTGCCGCGTGTCAACCCAAGATTCTACAGTACGACCACAAAACCTACTTTGAATACGCAGGTGCCGCTGGCGGATTTATTGATCGTTTCGGATATCCGTTCTGCCGAGGCAGGATATTCGAAACCACAGAGGAAGATCATGGCCAATACAATGACGCCCGCGAAGTTTTTTGGGCAACGGGCGCCTGCATGTTTGTGCGTGGCTCGGTCTACAAAGAATTAGGCGGGTTGGATGACGATTTCTTCGCACACATGGAAGAAATAGACCTTTGCTGGCGCATCAAACGTGCTGGGTACAAGGTGATGGTAGAACCTCAATCCGTGGTTTACCATGTTGGTGGCGGAACGCTTCAAAAATCCAACCCGTTCAAGACATTCCTCAATTTCAGAAATGGACTGGAACTTCTACTGAAAAATCTACCGAAAGGCCAATTGCTGCCTGTTGTTCTTGTTCGGATGGTACTGGATGGCGCAGCGGCTTTTAAGTTCCTCGTTTCAGGCAACCCAAAGGATTTCTGGGCGATTTTCCGGGCTCACATGGCCGTGTATTCTCGTTTGAGGAAGACGCTTGGAAAACGTTCTGGCAAGTATGAAACATTGACGGGAATCTACCACGGAAGTATTGTTGTAGAACACTTCCTGAAAGGGAAAAAGAAATTCAGCGAGCTTTCAGATAAGTTCTAAGCGCATCTACTGCAAGTCGATAAGAATCGGCTCCAAAACCACTGATGGTTCCTACACAGACACCTGCGATCAGGGAAATATGCCTGAATTCCTCTCTGGCCGCAATATTCGACATGTGTACTTCCACCACAGGAGTTGAAATGGCATTGATCGCATCGCGAATAGCCACCGATGTGTGCGTGTAGCCTCCCGCGTTGAATACAATTCCATCCACCGAACCATCAGCTTGCTGTAGTCGGTCAATGAGTTCTCCTTCCACATTGCTCTGGTAATCAGCTATTTCCACTTCGGGAAAAGTGTCCCGCAATCCCAGCAGAATATCCGCAAGCGTCTGCGAACCATAAACCGAAGGCTCACGCTTTCCCAATAGATTCAAATTCGGACCGTTGATAACTAAGATTCTCATAGACAAGCAAATGCTTGGGCAAGATATAACTTCGGATATGCTTTGGCAACGGGCAATTCAAGGATTCAAAACTTATCTGCAACTGGAACGGTCACTTTCGGCCAATACGGTGGAAGCATACTTACGCGACATTCATCACCTGCAAGCATTTGCCGAAGCCGAACTGGCAGCCGATTCCCCCGTGGGGCTGAGTACCGAATCGCTTCGAAAATTCATTCAGCAGATCTCTGAGATCGGATTGAGCGCCACCACACAAAGCCGCATGGTGAGCGGAATACGATCCTTCTACAAATATCTTTTGCTTGAAGATAAAATTGAGGCCGACCCAAGCGAACTGCTGGAAACACCGAAGATCGGTCGGAAATTGCCCGATACACTTTCCAACGAGGAAGTGATCGGCATGATCGACAGCATCGACCTGAGCAAACCCGAAGGAGAACGCAACCGTGCCATTCTCGAAACCCTTTACGGCTCTGGACTGCGCGTTTCCGAGCTCACCGACCTGAAGATCAGCAACATCTACTTCAATGAGGGTTTTATGCGAATCTTCGGGAAGGGAAGCAAAGAACGACTGGTGCCGCTTGGCGGAATGGCAAGCAAACGTATCTCAACCTACTTGAACGAAGTGCGTATTCACCTACTGATAAAAAAAGGAGCTGAGGATCATGTTTTTCTCAACCGAAGAGGCGCACCGCTTTCGCGTGTCATGGTGTTCAATATTGTGAAGGAAGCAGCACGAAATGCAGGCATCAAGAAAAACATCAGTCCGCACACGCTACGACACAGCTTTGCCACAGAACTGATCCAGCGCGGAGCCGACCTACGTGCCGTGCAGGACATGCTCGGACACGAATCCATAACCACCACAGAAATTTACACGCATTTGGACCGCGATTATCTACGGTCCAATATCATTCAGTTTCACCCAAGGGCGTGAAACGAATCATCGGTGTCGTAAAGATTTTCGGGAGAAACGCTCAGAACGGGAATCTTTGAATGGTTGACGATCTGCTGCGCGAACGGACCGACCAAGAAACCTGTTACGTTCGGTTCCTGCTCTGTCATCATCACGATCAGGTTGCCTTCCTTGGCCTCTGCAAAATTCATTGTCATTGTGGCCAGGTTACTTCCCGTTTCCACCGTTTCGGTATGCGGAATCCCTTCACGCTCCAAATAATCGGTCACCTGCTTCACCTTCTTCTCAAAATCAAAACGCCACTCTGGAGTGTCTTCAGTAAGTAGACTTACGATGTGAATAGTTGAACTGAACTTCTTGGCCAACGCCACAGCATGCTTCACCTTTTGGCGAGATTCTGGCGTGCTATCGATCGGGAGAATGATGTTCTTCAATTCTTCTTTGGATGCATTTTCCTGAATGGTAAGCACAGGACACGAAGCCTGCGTGACCACACGGAACGCATTGCTTCCTACAAAGAACTCTTCCCACCCAGAGGTTCCGTGCGTTCCCATTACGATCAGGTCTGCTCCCTGGTTCTTTGCAACGTTCACGATCTCTTCATAGATTCGACCACTCATTACAAAATGCGCCACGCGGAGACCCGTTTTCTGCTCCAGTTCGCGACTGTCATCCTGAAGTTTCAACTGTGCGGATTCCAACTCACCGTACTCTGTTTTCTTGCTTGGTGCAAAAATCCCCTGATAGGCACCTTCTTCCAGCACATGGATCAAAATCAATTCTGCTTCAAAGCGTTTCGCAATGTCGATAGCGTGATTCACCGCCACGTTTGACGTGTCTGAAAAGTCAACAGGTACAGCAATTTTAGAGATCTTGAATTCAGTTTCCATATCTGGAATTTTAAGGTTAAATGGTTAGAATCAGTAGGGCGTGAACACAGAAGTGTCCTTTTTAAGTGAAGGAATGATACTCAGCACGGGAATATCTGAGTTATTGATAATTCCTTGGGCAGAGGAACCGATGAAATAATCGGTAAAATCCTGCTCCTGCTGGGTCATTATCATAATAATATCGCCTTTGCACTTATTGGCGTAATCGATAATGCTCTCGTCAAGTGAATTGGCACCTTTTGTATCGCGCACGATCTCGGCTGTGCAATCCACCCCTTGTTCAGAAATGTATTTTTTCACCTGATCCAACTGCCGTGTCAATCGGTTCACCACAAACTCGTCATTGGTCATCAGCACAGAAACTACACGGATAATGGCACCGAAGCGCTTGGCGAACTCAATGGCCTTGGCCACTTTCTCCTTCGTTTCTTTCGTAAGATCAAGAGGCAGTACAATATTCTGACAACCTTTTCGATGATGCTTTCCCTTGATGGTGATAACAGGTTTGTGCGACTCGCGCACCACCCGCAACGCGTTGGAACCGATGAATCGTTTCTTCAGGGTTGATGAACCCGAAGTTCCCATTACAATGAACTGTGCATCAATGACATCAGCCGAATTCACGATCTGCTCATAGATCTTCCCATGAACCTGAATCGGATGCAATTCAACACCAAAATGTGCGCTTTTTTCTTTGATGAACGCGTCCAATTTGGCTTTCGCACGCTTTTCAAACTCAGCCTTGTCGCTATCATCAAACAGTTTGCTGAGCGAAAATTCCTCACTCACCACGTTCAACACATGAATCTCACTCACAAAAACCCGCGACAGGTTTACTGCTTGTTCAAGCGCGATAATGGACTGTTCCGAGTAATCTATCGGAACAAGGATAGTCCCAGGTTTGTCTTGATTATTCATAGTTTTGAGTTTGCGGCCGCAAAGGTAAAAATAAGAGGGTATGGAACGTATTGCAGATTCTGAATTGGTTTTGAACGAAAGTGGAACCATTTACCATCTCGATCTGCATCCCGAAAACATTGCAGACACCATTATTCTTGTTGGCGACCAAGGCCGTGTCGGTAAGATCTCCAAGTATTTCGATGCATTGGAATTCAGTGGTCAGAAACGCGAATTTGTGACGCACACAGGAAGAATCGGTTCCAAACGGCTGACCGTACTTTCAACTGGAATTGGAACCGATAACATCGATATTGTGGTGAATGAACTGGACGCGCTGGTCAATATCGACCTCGATTCCCGAACCATCCGACCTGAACAGAAAAGCCTGAACCTGATACGGCTGGGAACCAGCGGTTCACTTCAGGAGGATATTCCAGTCGATAGTTTCCTACTCTCCACACACGGAATCGGTTTTGATGGCGTGTTCAACTACTACGCAAAAAGTGATGCGGTGGAAGAAACGGAACTGACCGATGAATTCATCCGTCAGACCGATTGGCATCCGAAGTTCCCTCGGCCATATATCGTTTCGGGATCCAGCAAACTGTTCGAGCTTTTAAGAGATGGAACTTACCATGGAATGACCGCAACCGCCAACGGATTTTACGGCCCACAAGGCAGACAGCTTCGGTTAAAACCGACCGTACCTGACCTGAATGAGCGGCTGAACCAATTCGAATTTCAGGGAAACCGCATCACCAATTTCGAAATGGAGACCTCTGCCCTGTTCGGTCTGGGAAAAGCACTCGGCCACGAATGTGCCACGGTATGCGCCATCATTGCCAATCGGTTCCGAAAAGAGTACAGTAAGAATCACGACCTATCGGTTGAACAACTCATCGGATTTCTGGTTGAAAGATTGACATAAGCGATGCGAATAGGAATTGTCTGTTATCCCACCTTCGGTGGAAGTGGCGTAGTTGCCACAGAACTGGGAAAAGAGCTCGCGCTCGAAGGGCACGAAGTGCATTTCATCACGTACGACCTTCCCGTTCGGTTCGATCATTTCATTTCCAATCTGCACTACCATGAAGTTCGCGTAAGCGATTATCCGCTGTTCGATTACCAGCCTTACGAATTGGTACTTGCCAGCAGAATGGTGGATGTGGTCAAGCACGAAGGTCTCGATCTGCTGCATGTGCATTACGCCATTCCGCATGCCTCGGCCGCTTACATGGCACGAGAGATCCTTCGGTCGCAGGGCATTCACATTCCGTTCGTTACCACATTGCATGGAACCGATATCACGTTGGTCGGAAAAGATGCTTCCTTCGAACCCGTCATTACGTTTGCCATCAACCAATCGGATGCGGTTACTGCTGTTTCTGAAAGCCTGAAACAAGACACGTATCGACACTTTGGTGTGAACCGCGAGATCGAGGTCATTCCCAACTTCATCGATATTTCGAGGTATGAGGGCTGCGTGGCGGATGGCGTGAAAAAGGCCTTTGCACCCAACGGTGAGCGGATATTGATGCATGCTTCCAATTTCCGTCCGGTCAAGCGAGTGGAAGATGTAATCCGAGTATTCTCAGCTGTTCGAAAGGAGATTCCGAGTAAACTTCTCTTAGCTGGCGATGGCCCTGACCGCCCCAAAATTGAAGCACTTTGCAGAGAACTCGGAACGTGTAAAGACGTTCATTTCCTCGGCAAGCTCAAGAACATAGAAGAAGTGTATTCCGTGGCCGATGTATTCTTGCTTCCCTCAGAAACGGAAAGTTTCGGACTGGCCGCATTGGAAGCAATGGCTTCGCGAGTTCCTGTCATTTCCTCAAATACGGGAGGAATTCCAGAGATCAACGTTCATGGAGAAACTGGCTTCTTGAGCAATGTCGGAGATGTAGCCGACATGACCCGAAACACGTTGAAACTGCTTCAAGATGAAACGCGCATGAAGAACCTGAAAAAAGGTGCGTTCGAAAAGGCGAAAACATTCCGAAAATCCGCCATCATTCCAATTTACGAAAACCTATACGAGAAAGTGATCGGCAATGTAGCCGTTCATTGACCTATTCGTTCAATAAGGTCGGCCAAGCGGTTGCTGTAACCTGCCTCATTATCGTACCAGCCTACCACTTTCACCATTTTACCGATCACGGAGGTAAGCTCCGCATCAAAGATGCAACTGTGCGGGTTGCCGATGATATCGCATGACACGATCGGGTCTTCGTTGTACTGAAGAATTCCTTTCAATCCCGAAGTTGCCGCATTCCTGAAAAGTTCATTCACGCCTTCAGCATCAATGTCCGAACGCACGATGCACGTAAGGTCGGTCAACGAACCGTTGATGACAGGAACTCGGATTCCGGCACCACCCAGATGTCCTTCCAAGTGTGGGAATATGCGTCCGAGGGCTTTTGCTGCTCCCGTTGATGTTGGAATGATGGAATTGGCCGCTGCTCGTGCTCTTCTCAGATCCGAATGCGGTGAATCGTGCAAACGCTGGTCTCCCGTATAGGAATGCACCGTTGACACGAAAATGCTTTCAACGTGTACGGCATCCTCCAAAACCTTGACCATTGGTGCCGCACAATTGGTCGTACATGACGCATTGCTGATGATCTCCGCTTTCAGATCCACATCCGCATCATTCACACCAAGCACCACAAAAGGGATGTCTTTGTCCTTTGCAGGTGCCGAAATGACCACTTGCTTCGCCCCTGCCTTCAGATGAGCTGAAGCTGTATCACGCGAACGGAACAAGCCTGTTGACTCGATCACCACATCCACTTCCATCTCTTTCCAAGGAAGCTTGGACGGGTCACGTTCCGCGAACACCTTTACTTCGCTTCCATTGAAGCGAATCCCGTTTTCCAAAGCTTCTACCGTTCCTAAAAATTGGCGATGGACCGAGTCGTACTTGAACAAATGTGTCAGCGTGCGAACATCAGTAAGGTCGTTGATGGCAACCACCTCCACATTCTTCTTAGCAAGTAATGCTCGCATGGTCACGCGGCCTATTCTCCCAAATCCATTTATGGCTACTCGAATCATATCCATTTCCTTTAAATAAAAAAGCCTCCCGAATATCGGGAGGCTTCGGTCAACTGAGACCGTTCAATATCAATTCTTAACTATTTTTTTCACCACCATGTCATTATCAACCATGATGCGCAGGTAGTAAACACCTACCGCATAACCGGAAAGATTGACATCGAAACGGTGTGTTCCGTTCGACATTTCACGTGTGAAAATTGTCTTTGCATCACGACCAAGAACGTCCATGATCTCCAAGTTAATCGTGGCTGCCTCTGGCAAACTCATGGTAACAGTTGTCATATCTGTAGTTGGATTTGGAGCCAAACTCAGATCAATCTGACGTTCAAGGTCTTCCATTCCCAACGGACTTCCTGAGAGTGTCAGGTCATCAATGTAGAAGTTATTGCTTCTTCCTCCAGAGATCCAGCGGAACTTGATACGAACATTTGACTTGTTGGCAAATGAACCAAGTCCAACGCTTACATCTGACCAAGTACTTGCTGTATTGGGACGGTAACTTTGAGACACAAGACCCGCGTTTGTAAGTTCAAACCCAGAGAACGACTGTCTTGTGGACCAAGTTGCACCACAGTTGTCTGAGGCCATGATGCGCAACTCATCATTCGGAGTATTATCAATGGCCGCTCCTGAATATCGGAACTGCAACGTTGGATTATCCAACGTAGAAAGATCATAAGAAGGCGATATCAATTCGTCTATCTCTCCCACAAGATTATCCACATTGAACATTCTAACCGATTGATCACTATTGAATCCTCCTTTCGGCCCTTCAAACCATTCCCATTTATTGTCCGAACCATCTTGGTTGAACACAACATAGTTATCCAAGAATCCCTGCTCAGACCAATAGCTATCAACATAACCCCAAGAGTTTTGGTATTGAGCAGTCGCTGAACTTACGATGACCATATCCTGTTCCGTTCTTGTGTCAGAACCAACCGCATTTGAAACCGTCAAAGAAACATCGTAAACACCAGGTGTGTTATAATCGATTATCGGGTTATCATCTGTAGATGTGGCTGGTGTACCACCATCAAAGGTCCAATCATAATTGTCGACATTTCCATTGTAGGCACCTTCAAAGAACCGAACGTTCTCGCCTTCACAGATCATCTTTTGAGTTGTAAAATCATTTGACTGCTGGAAGTAAAACAAGCTTATTGGTGCGCAATCGGGCTGTGTATATGGGTCTGCAACCCCAGTATTCACCAAATTCTCCTGAGAAATCAAGTATGAGCGAAACCCTGCGTTCGTTGCATCACCTTCCAGTGTGTAATCCATTCGCGCTTTCTGCCCAAGTGTAAAAATATTCATGCATACATCATCAGAATAATCCATGTAATTGTCGAACATCTCTCCATCAGGATTATCGGGATCACAAACCCCTACGTTATAAGGGGTACTATAATAGGTTGAAGAACCACCGAACTGCCCGATGTAAGCAGGATTGTTGCCACAAATACCAAAGTTTGGATTCTGAGCGGTCGGAGTATCGAGAACATCATCAGAACCACAATCTGCATCTCCCCAAACATGCTTGAGGTTGAACCAGTGCCCAGCTTCGTGTGTAGCTGTACGACCACCATTATTACGCGTATTTATGTTTGATGCAATGACAGTAATACCATCTGTTGACAGAAGACCTGAATTCGGAAATTGAGCATAACCGAGTACGTACCCCCCTTGCAAATCCATATCAATATTCGTTACAACCCAAATGTTCAAGTAGCTGTACGCATTCCAATAGCTTACACTCTTGAAACCTGTTCCGTCATTGGCATCATTCGTCTTTGATGTGAACACTCTCACAACCCCGTCAGTACAGTTTCCCAAGGGGTCTTTGGTGGCCAATCGGAATTCGATATTACAATCAGCCGGAATGTAACTACCCTGCTGGTCTATTCCTGGGCTCATTTCGAGCAGACGAGATGTGAAAACATCGGTGACATATCCAAGACCATCTGTCCAAACATCAACTCGGTGAGGCCCGCTCACCATCACGATCTCCGTGTGAGTCAGGGTAAGTGACCCTTCAGCTGTAAAGCCTTGCGTACTTACCACATTGCCGCTTCCGTCAAACACATCGTATGTAACATTTGCTGGAAAAACATAGAGCGTATCTGTGGCCAATAACGGATCCTGAGAATTTTCAAACAGCACCACAACCAATGTATCAGACCATGTAGTATCTGTGTCAGTACCATTCCATGAAGTAGTGAAAGTATGCTCTGAGGTATAATCCAACGATGCAACCTCACTTCCATCAACCGTAAAGTTAGGTGCTTGGATAAAGGTGCTGTCTCGTGAATAAACCGCGCTGAGTCCATTCTGCGCGTTCACTGCATTTGCCAATGCTGTTGCCAAAGCAGCAGTATCTGCATTACTCGAAATGTTCACCTCGATAACGTTAGCAAAATCCTGGGCCAACGAATCTGAAAGACCTCCAGAACCATCATTAAAATGGAAGACGAAATCCTCATCGTACCTATTATATAGTCTGATGTAAGATGAATCGGTAACGAACGCGGCAATGGAGTCGGAATTGAAGGTAAAATGCGTGTACTCGGTATCACCGTAAAAACGTTCTGGCGTGTTCACCGTATCAGGATTCAATCTTCTGTAATCCTCATTCAACACGTCCATCTGCTGTTGAACCTTGGTGAGACTGATGTTCTCAGGACCTCCTCCGTGAAGGATGTGAAACACCACCGGAATGATCCGTACGCCCTGCTCATTTCTTTCAACTCGGACATTAGGGTCGGCCACGTATCTGTTCACTGCTTCATTGAAAGCCTCGTAGCGAGCGCGCACCTCAGGGTCTTGCAACTGCTTTTGCAAAACGATATTTGAACCACACTTTTCATAGCTCTGTGCAAAAACACCGATTGCGGAAAAAAGAAGTGTGGTGATCAGTAGATATTTTTTCATCATCATAATGTATTGAATGAATGGTCTCAACGTTAAGTTTTGTTAAACCATCGGTGGGCAAATATAGAAAAAGAACAAGGGGCGAACGTGCCTTTTCCGTGCTTAATTGAGCCAAAAATGAGGCAATAAATTACAGTTCTAACGAGTTGAAATTCAAGTGATTCAAAAAATGTGCTTTTCCGCGTGATACGAGGAACGTACCAACGGACCACTTTCCACAAAGCGGAATCCCATCTCCAAACCAACGGTTTCGTACTCTTTGAACTGTTCTGGAGTTATGAATTCCACAACAGGCAGATGCTTTTTGGTTGGTTGAAGATATTGCCCAAGCGTTAGTATGTCCACTCCCACGCTACGGAGGTCTTCCATGGTCTCGATCACCTCATCGCGCGACTCACCCAATCCGAGCATGACGCCCGATTTGGTTTTCAGCCCTGCGTCTTTTAAGCGTTTCAATACTTCCAAACTTCGATCATATTTTGCTTGAATACGAACTTGCTTGGTGAGTCTTCTCACCGTTTCAAGATTGTGCGAAACGATTTCTGGTGCCACATCAATAATGCGTTGGAGATTCTGCCATTCCCCACGGAAATCGGGAATCAGTGTCTCCATGGTCGTTCCTGGGCTGTGCTTGCGAACTGCACGAACCGTTGCAGCCCAGATCTCAGAACCACCATCTGCAAGATCATCGCGGTCAACAGAGGTGATGACCGCATGTTTCACCTCCATCAGTTTGATGCTCTGTGCAACTTTGTATGGTTCGGTAATGTCCACATCCTCGGGGCGACCCGTGCTCACCGAACAGAACCCGCACGAACGCGTGCACACGTTTCCCAGGATCATGAACGTGGCTGTTCCCGCTCCCCAACATTCACCCATATTGGGGCAATTACCACTTTGGCAGATGGTGTGGAGTTGATGCTCCTCCACCAATCCGCGCACCTTCTGGTATTCTTTGCCTGTTGGCAATTTTACCCGCAACCATTTCGGCTTGGGAGTTCTCTTTTCTTCTTGTTGCTCTGTCTGAACCTCACTCATTATCTATACCACTTCGCACCAAAATTGAAACCTAAATAGAACGTCAGAAAATAGGGGGCGTTTTGGATGTTTGCCATCATTGGCACATCTCTGATGTAATAGTCGATGATCACGCCTGCTTCCAAACTTCTGACCGCTTTTTGTCTTCTTCCATATTCAAAACTGAACCCAGCCTTTCCATAGATCCCAGGGTAAAACTGCATCTTATCAATTCCCCTGAATGGAGACGATCTTCCGAGGATATTGTTCTGATTGTGATCCGGATTCTTCGGGTCGTACCGTTCGGTGCTGACATATTGCAACGTTCCGTTGGACCAATGGGCGATATCCAAATAGATAGGCTTTGCCCACGCCATGGAAAAACCACCGATGTAGAGATAACGGATTTCCACGCCCTTGTCAAACTTGGCATACAACACATTATGCCTTCCGTAGCCCAAACGGGTTACCGCCAATTGGTTCAGTTCACCATACACGTAGCCGCTTGCATTGTTCACTCCTTGGTTCACGGTCTTTATTTCCTTCGGATGCTCCATGCTCACAGCTTCCAACTCGAACAAACGTTTGTGTAGAAAGGTCTTGTTCTTGGCGCGCCTTAGCAGCAGACCCCAACCTTGGGTATGAATCATGGCACCGCCTGTGAATTCCTGCTTCATCAACACTTCCGTGTCATCAAAACTGCGGTCTTTTATCTTGTCTGCAACCGATCCTTTTGGAACGGTGGGAAGCTTCAATTCATCATCATCCTGTGCCTGAGCAGGTCTGATGGAGCACACCATCAGGCCAACGCAGAATACAGCATAAACAAGCTTCCTGTACATTCGTGCAAAGTTACAATTAAGTCAACGCTACCACTTGCATCATGGCCACATCACACGTTATCTATCTTGGCGAACTGAGTACCGAGGCAACGCATCTGAAAAGTTCCACCAAGATCACAACCGATGCTCCAACAGACAACAACGGTTTGGGCAGAACGTTCTCGCCAACTGATTTATTGGCAACATCATTGGCAAGCTGCATGCTCACCATCATGGGAATAAGGGCGAACGAAGGAAAAATGAATATTGAGGGCACCAACGCAACCGTGACCAAAATAATGGCCTCGAACCCACGCAGGGTTTCAGAAATTCAAGTTGTAATTGAGATCAAGGACCGCGGCCTGACCGCTGCTCAGAAGACCGTGCTCGAAAAAGCGGCTTCCACTTGTCCTGTGGCCTTGAGTCTGAGCGAAGCGCTCAAACAGACCGTTTCATTCACATACAGCGTTTGAAAGTCCGATCAGCTGTTCACGCCCTTTTCAACAGGGACGTCTGCCTTACCGTAAGCTGGGCAGTGCTCCGTTGTTCTGCATGAAGAAAAGATCATCACAGTAACCGCAACAACTGCAAAGAAGATGGCTGACTTTTTCAAAATTTCTATTGGTTTATTTGTTGAACGTGAACTTAAAACGCGACTATGAATCGTTTTGTTGCTCGAATGAGTTGCAAATTTATTCTTTGAAAACCGATTACGCAGATTGCCTGAAAAGGTTTGCGATTAGTTTTCAACACAAATGATGGAAAAGCGGACATAATTGTTAAGAAAAAGATGAAACCCAAGATAGAACCAAGCTGGTTGAAGTTGTTACAGGATGAATTCAACGCGGAGTATTTTTCGCAGTTGCGCGATTTTCTGGTGAAGGAAAAACAAACGCAAACGGTCTTTCCGCCAGGTTCACTCATTTTCAACGCTTTCGATCACACACCAGTTGATAAGGTGAAAGCTGTCATTTTGGGGCAAGATCCTTATCATGGTCCAAATCAGGCACACGGACTTTGCTTTTCGGTGAACGATGGCGTGCAGTTTCCACCTTCACTACAGAACATTTTCAAGGAGTTGAAAACAGATGTTGGAATGGAAACGCCTCGCTCTGGTAATCTGACCAAATGGGCAGACCAAGGAGTGTTGTTGCTTAACGCAACACTGACGGTGCGCGCGGGTCAGGCAGGCTCGCACCAAAAGCGAGGTTGGGAGCAGTTCACGGATGCCGCCATCAAAAAGCTATCTGACAAACGAGAGAATCTGGTTTTTCTGCTTTGGGGACGTTATGCCCAGAACAAGGAATCGCTCATCAATATGGAGAACGGCCACCTTATTCTGAAATCCGTACATCCTTCTCCCCTTTCTGCACATGGTGGTTTTTTCGGGTGCAGACATTTCTCAAAAACCAACCAGTTTCTTGAATCGAAAGGCATCTCGCCCATCGATTGGAACTTGAACACACAATGATCCGCGCGTTCCGCGTTTAGCCATCGTGAAGCGACTTTACCGCATAATGCTTCTTGCGCTGTTCTTTCTGAACACGGCCAGTGCCGTAGCTCAGAGTCGCGTTCGTCTCATCATCGAACAAAAGGAAGAGTCCATCAAACCAAGCAAACTGAACCGCTTGGGTGGGCTGAAGGAATTCTATGCCGATTCGATGACCGCGCTGACAGCGCTTCAAGGTTTGATGACCGCGCTGCACGAGAATGGATATTCGGAAGCTGGCGTGGATGAACAGACGTGGAAAAAAGACACGGTGATCGCCAAACTGCACATTGGAAAACCATACAGTTTCGGCACTATCGACCACGGAAATGTACCTGAAGATGTGCTGCGAAAGGTCGGATTCAGAGACAACCAATTTGAGGACGCGAGCATGAGCGGTAAGCGATTGAACGGCCTCAAGAAACGTATCATTCGCTTTTATGAAAACCGTGGTTATCCGTTCACGCATGTAGAACTGGACAGCATTACGTTGCAAGGAAATCAGCTCTCGGCCAAGCTGAACATGGACAAGCATCAGCAATTCATTATTGATAGCATCATTATTAAAGGTACGGCACGCGTTGTTCCCAAATATCTGCAGAACTATCTGGGAATCAGACCCAAATCGGTTTACAATGAAAGTAGAATCAGACCAATCTCCACCCGTGTAAAAGAGATCGCTTTCGTGAACGAGACCAAATCGCCCGAAGTGGTTTTTAAGAATGGGAAAGCGGACATCTATATGTACCTCGACAAGAAACGCGCGAGCCAATTTGATGGGATTCTGGGTGTGCTTCCCAGCAGCGAAAAGCCTGGAAGCGTGCTTATTACAGGGCAACTCACCATCAAACTGCTAAGCGCTTTTAAACGTGGCGAACTCATCGACCTCTCGTGGAAGAAAACACAACCACGGACCCAGAACTTGAATATCCATCTTGCTTACCCGTTCCTGTTCAACACGGGTTTTGGTGTGGATGGCACGTTTCAGCTCTACAAACGTGATTCGCTTTACCTCAACCTGCAAGGTGTTGCAGGATTGCAATACCATCTCATCGGCAACGATTACATTAAGGTGTTTGCCGACATCCGTTCCACAAACGTGTTGGCTCCTTCCACGCTTACCTCCACCACCACGCTGAACCCAGATAACGTGGATTCGAAAACCCAACTCTACGGTTTCGGTTACAAGATGCAGCGATTGGATTACCGACTCAATCCGCGGAAAGGTTTCGACCTATATGCCGAGGCCAGCGCGGGCGCGAAGAAGATCATTCCTGATGCTACGGTAGAGATCAGTCGGTACGATGGATTGAAGCTGAGTTCATTCCAGCTGAGCGCGGTTCTGCAAGCGTCTTATTTTGTTCCCATTCCCAATCGGAGCACAATCATGATAAAGGTGAACGGTGGTTACATGCGAAGCCAGAATCTGTTTGAAAGTGAGGCGTTCCGAATTGGTGGTCTTAAAACGCTACGTGGTTTTGATGAGGAAGCAATCTACGCCACCATGTTCAGCATCGGAACCATCGAATACCGTTTTCTTCTGGATCAGAACAGCTACCTGTTTGCCTTTTTTGATGGCGCGTATTATGAGAACCGCGCGACCAACAAACGTATTACGGACCGCCCGTTCGGTTTCGGTTTGGGCATCTCGTTCTTTACCAAGATCGGTGTGTTCTCGCTCAATTATGCTTTAGGGAAACAGTTCAAAAACCCGATCGATTTCCGCGCTGGAAAGATCCACTTCGGAATTGTGAGTTATTTCTGAGGTGATCGCAGAAAGTCATAGCCGTTCCAGCTTTCGAGAATCCGATCTTGTGGGAAACACATTCATCACCTTTACTACCGAATCTTGCACCCTGTAAAGCACCTTGTAATATCCGACCACTATCCTTCGATAATCTGGGTTGATATCATCCACTTGAAACTGCTTCATGTAAATGATGGAATCAGCCTTTTCAACGATCTCCGTCACGATCCTGAAAGCCGATTCCTCAGCGTGTTCGGCATGAAATTCATAGATATTTCGAAGGGCATGTTTGGCAGTATCGGTCCACTCGACCCTTAGGACCTGCGCCATGACTTCATTTCTTCCTTGAGGTCAGACGAATCGGTAACACGACCTTCAGAAAGGTCTTCTTCCGCACTTTTCAACGAACTGTTGTATTCTTCAACACTCATCGGTTTCCCATCAATCGTATAAGCAGCGATCACCTCACGATCCAGAATTGACTTGATCTCCATCAGTACCGACTCCTCCTCAACAGCGAGCAACTGCTTGGTAAGATTGATTTTGATCGTTTCTAAACTCATTTCTAAAAATCTTCAGGTAAGTATCAAAGGTAACCGATCCCGAGTCGATTTCCACGCTGGAAAATCCACTTCGGAATTGTGAGTTATTTCTGATCTACTTTCTCTGCTCCATCGCGATTCCCTAACTTCATCGCCCGATGGAATTTGCTTTTTTAATAGTTGGATTGTTGGTCGGTGCCGCCATTGGTTTTTTGCTTGGAAAGCGGGGAACAACGGCTGTTGCAGACAACGGTGAGTTGGAGAAAGTGAAGCTTGAAAAGGCGGCATTGGCCGAAGCGGAAAGGCGCATATCGGAAGAAAGGGATGTTCTGAAAGCCGACCTGAATGAAACACGCGAGCGGTTATTTGATGCCGAGAAGAACCTTGCTTCCGCCCGCACACATTTCAAAGATCAGGAACAACGACAGGCCGAGCAACGGAAAGAGTTTGAGGAACTGAACAAACGCTTCAACACGGAATTCGAGAATCTGGCCAACAAGATCTTGGATGAGAAATCGAAGAAATTCACCGATCAGAACAAGGAAAATCTCGAAACCATTCTGAAACCGCTTCGCGAGAACATTGAGAAGTTTGAGAAGAAAGTTGAAGAGAAATACGATAACGAACAGAAGGAACGTGCTTCGCTAAAAGGTGAGATAAAAGTGCTTCACGAACTGAACAAGAAGATCAGCGAAGAAGCGCACAACCTTACCACCGCACTGAAAGGCGACAGCAAAAAGCAAGGAAACTGGGGCGAATTGATCTTGGAACGAATCCTTGAAAATTCTGGACTGATCAAAGGCGAGGAATACTTCACACAGCAATCCACACTGAATGATGTGGGAAGCCGCATTCAACCTGATGTCATCATTCAATTGCCAGACGACAAACAGATCATCATTGACAGCAAGGTTTCACTTGTTGCATATGAGCGGTTTGTGAATGCGGATGAACCCGAAGATCAGGAGCGGCATTTGAAGGAACACGTCACATCGGTAAAACGGCACATCAACGAACTTTTCGAGAAGAACTACCACACGGGAAAGGGATTGAACAGCCCTGAATTCGTGCTGATGTTCATGCCCATTGAAAGCAGTTTCAGCGCGTCTATCAGGGCGGATGATGAGCTGTTCAATTTTGCTTGGGACAAACGCATTGTGATCGTGAGTCCTTCTACTCTGCTCGCCACGCTGCGCACGGTTGCATCCATTTGGAAACAGGACCGACAGACCAAGAATGCGCTTGACATTGCCGAGAAAAGCGGTAGGTTGTACGATAAGTTTGTCGGGTTTATTGAAGACATGCAGAAGATCGGGGATCGCTTGCAATCAACCCAAAAAGTGTATGACGAAGGCATGAAAAAGTTGTCAGAGGGTTCTGGCAATCTTGTGCGTAGAGCGGAAGAATTGAAAAAAATGGGTGCAAGAGCGAACAAGCAACTTCCCAACGAAATCTTAGGTTTGGAGGATGAAGATCAGTAAGCTGCTATTTCTTCTTGTCGGAGCGGTTGTTTTCGCCTCGGGCTGCTACACCGAGCGCATTTCCAATCAGAACCTATCGTACCTGTACGACAAGGATGCTTCGTTCCTTCATCCTGAATTCAACGTACTGCACAGGAACGACAGCGTAACCGAACTCCACTTCCGCATCAACTCCAACGAACTGCTGTATCTCTACAATTCGGCCAGCGGCTTCTATTCATCATACTTCCGCATCCGCTACGAGGTTTACACGCAACTGGAAAGCAAACTGCTCATCGACAGTTCGGTGGTGGTGTTTGCTGATAGTTCACTCGTCATGAACGGAAAGACCATCAGCGGCATTCTGCAATTGAAACCAAGCAAGGTGAAACAGGCACTGCTGAAAGTGGATCTTACCGACCTGCGCAGGAACTCGCACGTGCTTCGCTATTTCCAAATAGATCGAAGCAACCCGAACTGCCGTCAGTTCTTCACCATGAATCTGCTGGGTGAAAATTATCCGCTATCACGCAATTACATCCGAAAAGATGAGCAAGTGGTCATTCATCACGTAAGTGGAAAAACCAACGCGAAGGTGCGGTATTACGAACGCGACATTCCGCTGCCCAAACCACCTTTCTCGGTGGAAACACCGAAGGTTTTCGACTTTCAGGCCGATAGCATTTTCGAGATTCAGTTGGGAACGGCCGTCTCCTTTCCTAAGAAAGGCATGTACCATGTTCAGGTTTCGGATAGTACGAAAGATGGTTTCACGGTTTTGCGCTTCAAGGAAACGTTCCCCGAGGTGAAAGACGTGGCCGATCTTGTTGCCCCGCTACGTTTCTTGAACAGCAATTCGGAATTCAAGAAGATCACAGAATCGGACAACCAGAAAGTGGAAGTGGATCACTTTTGGCTCAATCTTGCGGGAAATCCCGATCGCGCCAAGCTGCTTATTCAGAAATACTATTCGCGTGTTGAAGATTCGAACACGTTCTTTACTTCATACGTGGAAGGTTGGAAATCCGACCGCGGATTGATCTACCTGATCTTCGGGCCGCCCAATATCATTTACAAAAACACCAATTCCGAACATTGGATCTATGGCGAGGAAGACAATCCTTCGTCACTTGGAATGACCTTCTTCAAAACAGAAACCCCGTTCAGCGACAATGATTTCCGATTGGACCGATCGCCTCTTTACAAAAGCAACTGGTACAACGCAGTTGACATGTGGCGGCAAGGCCGCGTGTATACGGACAATTGATCGTCAAATTCGAAACTCGAAATCAAAAAAATCCGAAACCTCAGTTGCTGAAGTTTCGGACTTGATGTTTTAGGATTTCGTGCTTGAGGTCAGTTCATCATGATCACATGATTCTCCATCACGGTCTCTGATTTTTTCACCTCAACAGCTTTGCTGTAGGCAAGGATCTTGTCAATCGCGGTTTGACTTGGAGAGAATGAAACTCCTTCCAACTCTTCGGTCAGAAAGTTCATTAGTTGAGACTGATACAGCAGTTCGCTTGGCTCGTGCTCTGTGAGAGCGGCCATTTCAGATTCAAGATTTTTCGGTAGAGTAAATGTTTTTGACATATCTGCTTGTTTGATTCTCTGCTATTACGCAACTGAAACAGATTTATTGCAGCCGCTTGAAAGTTTTTTTGAAAGACGCTTTAAACGTAGCGGAGATATACAAATCGGAAGCAGCAAAAACCCAACATCAACCCAGTAACTATGTCGAACACATGATGCTGATGTACAAGAACAACCGATAGTGCAATAAGCAATGCCCAACCTGCAATGACCCAACGGAACCAGCGAACATCTGACTGGTGCGCAATGGCCAATGCGGTCATACTGGAAAAAGTGACATGCAATGATGGGAACAGATTATGTGGTTTATCCACATCGTACAGCGCCTGAAACAGATAATTGAACCCCGCCACATGTTCGGGACGATGATAGCCCAACTCTCCTGGAAATAGAACGAATATTACAGTTGAAACTCCGATCGAGGTCAGAAATGCGTAGGCCAAGCTTTGAATGGACCTGCCCGTTTTCATCAGCATAGGCAGAAGCAGGAACACACCAACATACGAAAGGTAAACCACGATCATCCAAGGAACCAAAGGAACATTCAATTCCCAGGTCGAATACATCTCGTACCGATGCGGATTTTGGGAAGCCAAGGAGTTTGCCGTGAGATATGTGACGAGAAATATGGAAAGTACAATCGTCACCCACTTCCAGAAGACTATGATAATTTCCCTGTCGGGACGATTGAAAACCGTTTCCAAATTCTCAGACCTCAAAGACATTTGTTAGGTATTGATTCCGTACATCTCGATAAATGTAGAAATCCGAATCAATGCTCGCCACCTCCTTATAATTCTTCAATTCGGAAGCAACGATCAATGAGGCATCTGCCAGATCCATTGGCACATCATCAAACTTGTCCATCAATTCTGTAAATCGAAAAACCTGCGATTCATTAAGATCCACAAGATGCAATCCACCCCGCTCAATCCAAGAAAGCAAACTCAGTTGAGCCTTAGTGCTGAAATCAAGCATGTAACTTGCTTCCGTGATCACAGGCCAGGTTGTCCAAAGTTCTCCTTCAAAATCCTTTATGAACTGAAGAGCTTTCAAATGGTACTTATCGCTCCTGTCAAAAAGGGCAATCAACGGACCTGCATCAATGAGAATGCTTTTCACGAAGCTTGTCTTTCAGTTTGGATCTGTAAGTAGTAGACGAATCTGTATTGCCGCTTGCATCGGCTCCAAAAAGATCTTCGCCTAATTCAAATGGTGTATGATCAATATCTGATTGACTCAAATAAGCAATCAAGGCTTCTTTGACCACCGAGGATTTGGAAAGATTCATCCGTTGGCTGTAACTCTCCAACTTTTTCTCAATTTCTTTATTCAAACGGACATTTAGCATCTTAAAAATTCATGTAATACAAATGTATTACAAATTTTCGGATTAAAAAAGCGCCCCGATCTCTCGGGACGCTCCATCGCTGTATTCATTTCAAAATGGTCAGGCTACCAGCCTTACATTATGGTCTTCCATCAACTGGCGAAGGTTGATCAGTGCATAGCGCATTCTTCCCAAAGCCGTGTTGATGCTTACTTCCGTTACCCAAGCAATTTCCTTGAAAGGCATCTTAGCGTAAACGCGCATCAGCAGCACTTCTTTCTGGTCTTCGGGCAGCATGGTCACCAATTTCCGTAGATCCGAGTGAATCTGATCTTGAACAAAAACCTCCTCACGGTTAAGGTCTTCGCAACTGATCACCTCAAACACATCGAACTCATCGGTTGAGTGCTGCATGCGCATCTTCTTCAGTTTGCGGAAGTGGTCTATCACCAAGTTGTGCGCAATACGCAAAACCCATGGGCGGAACTTGCCTTCTTCCAAATATCTTCCTGACTTCAAGGTGTGGATCACCTTCACCAAAGTATCCTGGAAGAAATCTTCAGCAAGATTGCGGTCTTTTAACAATAGAACCAAGTACGTGAACAACCTGTCTTTGTGACGGTTCACCAACTCCTCAAAACAGATCTCTTCTCCTTGAACATACAGGCGGATCAACTCCTGATCACTTAGGGCAGATAATCGCATAGCTTCACTCTTTAGGTTAGACTTAGGTTAAATCTTATTAGAGTAAAGTGATTCCTATGCGCTTATAATTATTGGTTAATGCCTGCTGGGCGTTAGTACGTTAACGCGCCATTTTCTATTTATTGTGCAACAACAAAATTTTTTTTGTGCTGTTGCGCTAAACAAATATTAAAACTTTCATCCGAACACGGATTGAGGTATGATAAATTTGCAACCCTTTTAACACTTTTTGCAACGATGTCCCGAACTGAAGCCCCGAATCCCAAGCACAACATCATTATAAAAGGGGCGCGGCTGCACAACTTGAAGAACATCGATCTTGTGTTGCCGCACAAGAAATTGATCGTCATCACAGGACTTTCAGGTTCGGGAAAATCTACGTTAGCATTCGACACACTTTATGCTGAAGGACAGAGACGCTACATTGAAAGCCTTTCTGCTTACGCGCGTCAGTTCTTAGGTAAGATCGATAAACCCGAAGTAGATAGCATTCTGGGCGTTTCTCCAGCGATTGCCATCAATCAGCAGGTGAAATCAAGCAACCCGCGCTCAACGGTTGGTACCAACACGGAAATCTACGATTACCTCAAACTGCTTTACGCTCGCATTGGCCGCACCTTCTCCCCTGTTTCAGGAAAGGAAGTGAAGCGACATACGATTGACTCTATTACCGAAGCCATCCTGAAATTGAAGGAAGGAACCAAGGTGATGGTCTTCGCCCCGTTTGGGACAATGCCCGAAAAGGCATTGGAAAAGCGCATCGACATTCTACAGCATCAAGGTTACACACGAGTTCAGTTGAATGGCGAGGTGGTTCGTTTGGATAAGATTCCTGACGGAATCGTCAAAAAGGAAGACAATGAACTTTCCGTTCTCATCGACCGATTTGTGGCGGATGGTTCAAAGGAAAATACGCGTGTAGCGGAAGCCGTTCGTACGGCCTTAGCTGAAGGCAACAACCGCTGTTTCGTCATTTCTGAATTGGATGGAAAGTCGGATGAAACGCATTTCAGCGCTGAGTTTGAAGCGGATGGCATGCGTTTCGAAGAACCATCGGTTCACTTTTTCAGCTTCAATAATCCGTACGGAGCGTGTAAGCGTTGCGAAGGTTTTGGTAACATCATCGGGATTGACGAAGACCTGGTGATGCCCGACCGCAGTCTGAGCATTTACGAAGATGGTGTGGTCTGCTGGCGTGGTGAAAGCATGAGCAAGTTCAAAGACCAGCTCATCCGCTCGGCCAATAAATTCGATTTCCCGATACATCGACCGATTTACGAACTCACCGAAGAGCAAATTCAACTGCTTTGGGACGGCAACCAATACTTTGAAGGACTACACGCGTTCTTCCGAATGCTGGAAGAGAACAGTTATAAAATTCAATACCGCGTTATGCTTTCGCGCTATCGCGGAAAGACCGATTGCCCCGAATGCCGCGGAACCAAACTCCGCAAGGATGCGAACTACGTCAAGATCGGTGGAAAGAGTTTGTCGGACCTTGTCTTGCTTCCAATTTCAGAGTTGGCAGATTTCTTCGATAAAGTGGAGCTTACCGATACCGAACATGAAATTTCCAAACGCATTCTGAAGGAAGTCACCACACGGTTGGGTTTTATGAAGGATGTCGGATTGGGTTATCTCACGCTCAACCGCCAATCGAATACCCTTTCGGGTGGTGAAAGTCAGCGAATCAGTCTGGCGAGTTCGTTGGGAAGTTCGCTGGTCGGTTCCATGTACATTCTGGATGAGCCGAGTATTGGATTGCATCCGAAAGACACCGAAAGGCTCATTTCCATTCTGCAACGCTTGCGCGACATCGGCAATACGGTAATTGTAGTTGAACACGATGAAGACATTATGCTCGCTGCGGATATGATCGTGGACATCGGACCCGAAGCGGGAACGCACGGTGGCGAAGTGGTTTTTCAAGGCACGTTGGATGACATGATGAAAGGTGCCGACACGCTGACCACAGGTTATCTCAGCGGCAAGCTGGAAATTCCTGTTCCTGAAAAGCGTAGAAAGGCAAAAGGCAAACTACATATCGTTGGAGCGCGGCAACACAATCTAAAGAACGTCAGTGTTTCGTTCCCGTTAGGATGCCTTACCGTCATTACGGGCGTGAGCGGTTCGGGAAAGAGTACGCTGATGAAAAGCATCCTTTACCCTTCTTTGAAAAAGCGTTTCGGTGGGTTCGCGGGCAAAACGGGTCAGTTCGAACGCTTGGATGGCAACATCGATAAGATTGCGGATGTGGAGTTCGTGGATCAAGACCCGATCGGACGTTCGTCACGTTCCAACCCTGTCACATACATCAAGGCGTATGACGAAATCCGCTCGCTGTTCTCCGACCAAAAAGCAGCGCAATTGCGCGGTTACAAGCCCAAGCATTTCTCCTTTAACGTGGCAGGTGGCCGCTGCGAAGTGTGCGAAGGTGAAGGCACGGTTAAGATCGAGATGCAGTTCATGGCCGATATTGTGATGAAGTGCGAAAGCTGCCAAGGACAGCGGTTCAAGCAGGAGGTGCTGGAGATCAAATTCAAGGACAAGACCATCCACGATGTGCTGAGCATGACCGTAGATGAGGCCATGGAATTCTTCAGCGAGCACGACCCGAAAGTGGCGCGCAAAATTGCTCCATTGCAGGAAGTCGGATTGGGTTATGTGCAACTTGGACAGAGTAGCAGCACGCTTTCGGGCGGTGAAGCCCAACGCATCAAACTGGCCTCGTTCCTTACCAAAGGAAAGAACGCAGGCAACACACTTTTCATCTTCGATGAGCCGACCACAGGGCTGCACTTCCACGACATTCACAAACTGCTGAAAGCCTTCAACGCGCTATTGGACAACGGCCATTCCATCATTCTGGTGGAACACCACCCCGATGTGATCAAATGTGCCGACCACGTAATTGACCTTGGCCCCGAAGGCGGCAAGAATGGCGGAACCATTGTGTTTGAAGGCACTCCCGAAGACCTCGCCAAATGCGAACAGTCTTACACGGCCAAGAGTATTGCGGAGAAGGTTTTGAAGAGGGAAAAGGCTTGATCTGAACCTTCCTTTTCCGCTCAATCATTGGTCAGAACATCCATTAACCTGAAGTTCAGATATAGTTTTTCCTTGCCCACTTTTTCCGACCGGAGAAAGCCCGTTTTTTCCAATTGGATCAGGTAGTTGCCAACTGTTTTTGGTGTTCCCAAACCAGCGTCAATGAGGTGCTGTCGCTTGGTATAAGGTAGGCGGAAAAGTACCTCGATCAATTCCTTGCTATAGACCACAGGTAAAGTAGCCTTTACTTCTTCGGTCATGGCCGTCATCATTTGGTTTATCTTTTCCAATCTCTTCAAGCCTTTGAATGAAGTAACCTCCACCATGTCCAAGATATAGAGTATCCAGTTCTCCCAATCCTGCTTTTCGGTTACTCCACGTAGGTTTATATAATACGCAGCCTTGTTCTGAATAATGTACTCGCTCAGATAAATGGCCGGAACGCTAAGCAGTCCGCTCAGTTTAAGATACAGCAGAAGTAGAATTCTACCTGTTCTTCCGTTTCCATCTGCAAATGGGTGAATGGCCTCGAACTGATAATGCATCAATGCCATTTTCACTAACGGGTCGAAGGTTTCGTCTTCATTTATGAATTTTTCCAGATTGCTCATTTTGGAACTGATCACATCTTTGCCGGATGGCGGAGTATATACGGTCTCGCCCTTGGCATCGACCAATGCAGTACCCGATACTGCACGGATTTCCGATGAATTCTGTTTGATGCATTGCATCAATTCAATACAAAGATTGGTTGTGATGAACGGGCGAGTTTCCATGCGTTCCAGACCGACCCAAAGTGCTTCCTTGTAATTGAGCACTTCCTTGGATGCCGGGTCTGCAAATTTCCTGTCAGCGACCAACGCCTTGTAAAGGTCATCGTTCGTGGTAATGATGTTCTCAATTTCCGAACTGCTTTTCGCTTCTTGCAAGTGAACCGTATCCAGAAACAATTGTGGATTGGGCAGATTGACAATGGCTCCGTTGAGTTGTGCCAAGGCACGACTTGCGGTAATTGTCTTGCGTAACACTTTGGTTGTTTCCAGCGCGCAGTTGGGCGGAAGTAAAGGCAGGTCGTTGTAAGGTGTCTTTCTATCGAATTCAGCCATGACATAAGAGTAATGATGACACTCGTTCTATTTACGAGGGGTAAAATTAACCAATAATTACTCTCGTTTAAGTAATGAGCGTATTGCTTACTCTTGTTCATCTGATATGTATGCTTGAACATTCCATCATTCTGGTGGAGCACCACCCTGATGTGATCAAATGTGCCGACCACGTAATCGACCTTGGCTCTGAAGGCGGCAAGAATGGAGGAACCATTGTTTTTGAAGACACGCCCGAAGACCTCGCCAAATGCGATCAATCTTATACGGGTAAGAGTATTGCGGAGAAGGTTTTGAAGACGGCTAAAGCTTGATTTGCGATTGACAATAGACGATTGTCGATTTATGAATAGACCCTGAAACAAGTTCAGGGTGACGGTTTCCGAAAGTTGGCCTCAAACCTCTGCCGTCATGCTGAATTTATTTCAGCATCTAATCATCATTTCCCGACCTTCGCGGCCCGTAAGGGCGTATCACGATACATCCCTACATTAAATCTTGAACATTAACCCTTGAACTACCTATCAGCTGAAAATCTCAGTCGCTCGTATGGTGAGCGCGTGCTGTTTGATGAAGTAACCTTCGGCATTGACCGTGGGCAGAAGATGGCGCTGGTGGCCAAGAATGGTACTGGCAAAACCTCGCTCCTGCGTATTCTGGCAGGGCTGGAACCATCAGAAGGCGATGGAAAAGTGGTGTACAGAAACGGCATCACCGTGGGTTATCTGAAACAGGAACCCGAACTGAACCCTGAGCACACCGTGATGGATGCGGTGTTCGACCCTACGAACGAACTGATGCAAGCCGTGCGCAGGTACGAGGAGGCGGTGGCGCATCATGCCAACCCAGAAGTTCTTCAGCGAAGTTTTGATGAGATGGAACGCCTCAACGCGTGGGACATTGAAGCACAGGCAAAGGAAATTCTCACTTCGCTCAACATCACGGAGTTTGAGCAGAAAGTTGGAACGCTTTCGGGCGGACAGGTGAAGCGCGTGGCGATGGCCAAAATGCTCATCGAGCAGCCCGACCTGATGATATTGGACGAGCCCACCAACCACCTCGACATTGAGATGATCGAATGGCTGGAAGGTTTCCTCTCGAAGCCCGAAAAGACCATCCTGATGGTGACGCACGACCGCGTGTTCTTGGACCAAGTGTGCGACACGATCATTGAACTGGAAAACGGCCAACTGTATAAGCATCGCGGCAACTATTCGACCTACCTGAACAACCGCGCGCTGCGGCAGGAAGTGGAAGCCGCGAATGTGGACAAGGCGCAGAACCTCTACCGAAAAGAGTTGGAATGGATGCGTAGGCAGCCGAAGGCGCGCACCACCAAATCGAAATCGCGTGAGGATGCGTTTTACGAGACCGAAAAGGTGGCCAAGACGAACCTGAAGCAGGACGAACTGAAGGTGGACGTGAACATGCAGCGTATGGGCAGCAAGATCCTGGAGCTGCATCGCATCCGTAAAGCTTATGGCGATAACGTGTTGCTCGATGGGTTCGATTATAAGTTCAGGCGAGGTGAACGCATCGGGATTGTAGGCGCCAACGGTAGCGGGAAATCCACGCTGCTGAAGATGATATTGGGCCAGATAGAGCCCGATGGCGGCAAGATTGTGATCGGAGAAACGGTGAAGATCGGATACTACGGTCAGGATGGATTGGAACTGAAGGAAGGCAAACGAATGATCGAGGTGATAACCGACATTGCCGACCACATTCCGCTCAAAAAGGGCAAGTCCATTTCGGCCGCGCAACTGTTGGAACGCTTCCTGTTTCCGCGCCACATGCACTACCAAGTGGTGGAGAAACTGAGCGGTGGCGAGAAGAAACGCCTTTACCTCCTCACGGTGCTGATGTCGAACCCGAACTTCCTTATTCTGGATGAGCCGACCAACGACCTCGACCTGCTAACGCTGAACGTGTTGGAGGATTTCCTGATGGATTTCGAAGGTTGCATCCTTATCGTGACACACGACCGCCACTTCATGAATAAGCTCGTGGACCAGCTTTTCATCTTTGAAGGAAACGGAAATGTGCGCGGCTTTGTGGGCAATTATGACCAGTATCGTTTCGCCCGTGAAGAAGAGAAAGAGGCCGAGAAACGCAAGGCTGCTTCCATCAAAAAGGCAGAAAAGCAAACGGAGACGCAAGCTTCGAAAGGCAAAATGGGCTTCAACGAAAAACGTGAGTTCGGTCTGCTGGAAGTAGAGATCCCCAAACTGGAAAAGAAGAAAGCTGCCTTAACTGCTGAACTCGAAAGCATTGTCGATGACCACGAAAAGCTCGTGAAAGTATCAGAGGAATTTCAACGTGTTTCAGACGAACTGGAAGAAAAGGAAATGCGGTGGTTGGAGTTGAGTGAGTTGGAGGGTTGATGGAACGCGGATGACGCGGATCGCGCTGATTCTCACGGATTTCTTGCTGATATAAGTTTCAATTCGCGAATCGCGAATTGGAAATCGGTACTGGTCAATAAATTGATAGAAAGGAAATGCGCTGGTTGGAATTGAGTGAGTTGGAGTGATTACTTCTTCGGCACGTAATCGTTTCGTATCACTTTGAATTGGGCAGCAGAATTATACTTTCGTGCTAACTCTTTCAGCTCAAAACCTACTAAACTGTCAACATAATTCTTATCTAACACGGTTCCTCTTTGTATTGGCGGAACATACAAATCCATGATATAAGGAGCTGAATCGGCTGATTGAATCGAAGTAATTAGTCTATCAGCAACTATACCCTTTCCCATTAAAAAATCAACAATGATTTCAGATCGCCTGAGCGAAAGTTGGGCAACCCCATCTTCATAAAATCCAGCTCTTCCGATAATCTCCATCACAACTGTTGGATTCTCCTTCAATGTCGATGCTAATTCAGTTAAGGTCTCAATGGCCAGAATGTCAAGCTGCGAAGAGTTCTTGGCGAAAAACACATTAGGTGTTCTGCCACAACCAGTAGGATAGTCCACCTCCTTATCGTTGATCAGGGGCAGGTCATCTTCCTTAATTCCAACTGTCGAAACTTTGAAGGTTCTGTTTAGAAACCGCCTCTTTGATTTCTCTTTCGGGTCAGAAATAGTCAGAACGTACGACATATCTGGCATAATCAGATTGTTCGCAAGCCAGAAGACCCCATCCTCAAATAAAATCTCAAACGTGGTACCATCAACTCCAACCCCAGTAATTTCCCCGTTGACCAATTTCTTAGTCTTAAAGTCACATACATAACCTTTAACGACCGTATCCGCTTCAAACCTCTCCTGCCCAAAAGCAGAAACCGCTAAAACCACAAACGGAAAAAGAAGCTTCATCAGCACGAAGATAAACTGCGTATTAAAACCATCACAACTTATATCATCACGCAGTGAACAATTCCAAACCGTCCACCGTTGGTTTGTTGAACGTTTGGTAGTTTTTACCAACTGTTTGTAGAACTACAGGCGTTTGGGTTTCGAAGTTGAATCTTTTCATCAAAAACACCATACATCATGAAAGCTCAAGCATTTATCTCCATTCTAACGATCAGTATTTTGCTGACTTTTTCCATGGATCTCTTTGGTCAGAGCGCGTCTACGAAGAACGCAAAATCGTCTACGCTTTCGCCTGCGGTAGAAGCCGCTGAAATGCAGTACAAAGACCTTCCAATGGCCGTGATGAAAGCTGTGGAAACCGACAAGTATTCGAGCTGGAAAGTGGATAAGGTCTACAAGGTTGGGAAGCGCACGCCAGGTAGCGCCCATCACTACATGATCCGATACCAGACAGGAAAAGGCAACGAGTTTACGGATGTTTACCTTGATGAGAATGGTGAGATCCTTGACCCACAGGGTTCGGCCAGCGAATCGGACAGCAACATGAACAATTGAAACACGTTTGTTCGAGAACAGATCGAACTCAGCAATAACGCTTTTTAACACTTCGTGCACAACCTTTTGGTTAGCTTGCCACACATTCAAGCGTACCTGCTATTTTAACGCTTGCTTTATGCAAACGAACGAATCGCAATGAAAAAGGTAGTTCCAAAGAAGTTGAATGAGCTGGCCGCCACGGCCATTTCGGGTAACGACATCAGTTCGTCCTGTCTTTATGTTTCGGCATTGGCCATTATGTATGCAGGCCAATATGCCTGGATCTCGCTGCTAATGGTGGGTGCGGTGCTCTTCCTCTTCCGCAAGATCTATGGCGAAGTGGTGGGTGCGCTGCCGCTTAACGGAGGCGCGTACAACGCCCTGCTCAACACCACCAGCAAGTCGATGGCATCGTTGGCGGCCACGCTTACGCTGCTATCGTACATGGCCACGGCCGTCATCTCGGCCAACGAGGCCATACATTATCTGCACAGCCTGTTCCACCAGTTGCCCATCATCATTGCCACCATTGTACTGCTGGCCATGTTCATGGGACTGAACATCATCGGCATTGGGGAATCGTCCAAAGTGGCCATCGGCATCTTCATTTTCCATCTTACATCGTTGGTACTGCTTTCGGGTTTCTGCGGATGGCACATTATTGTCAACGGATTCGATGTGTTCCTTGCCAACTTCCATCTGCCTGTGGAAGGTGGAATTCTGCGAGCACTCTTCTTCGGATTTGCCGCAGCCATGTTGGGCATCAGCGGGTTCGAGAGTTCGGCCAATTTTGTGGAAGAACAGCAGGAAGGAGTGTTCCGCAAAACGCTGCGCAACATGTGGATCGTGGTCACGGTATTCAACCCATTGATGGCATTCCTTGCCTTGGCCATCATCCCGATCGAAGCGGTAGAAGGCAATCAGGAAGCGTTACTCTCTTACATGGGAGATGTAACGGGCGGCAAATGGCTATCGGTGCTTATTTCGGTAGATGCTGCGCTGGTGCTGAGCGGTGCAGTGCTTACTTCGTATGTGGGAGTAAGCGGACTGGTGGAGCGCATCACCTTGGACCGCATCCTCCCTCCTTTCCTACTCAAGCGGAACAGTCGCGGAAGTGCCTACCGTATTTCGTTGTTGTTCTTCTTTCTCTGCGTTTCCATCCTGCTCATTACTGGCGGAAAACTCGGAGCCTTGGCTGGTGTTTACACCATTGCCTTCCTATCGGTGATGGTACTTTTCGGTCTGGGAAATGTGCTTCTGAAAGTCAGACGCAGAAACCTCCCGCGCCCAGAACGCTCTGGTTGGATCTCCCTGATGATAGCCATAATTGCGGTGTTAACGGCCATTATCGGAAATGCGGTTCTCAACCCACCATACCTCATCGTGTTCTTCCAATATTTCATTCCCACATTGCTGTTGGTGACCATTATGCTGAACCGAACGCTGCTGTTGCGTTTGCTTCTCAGTATTCTCAAATACATGTTCACGCCCGTTCAGAACTTCTTTATCCGCTCCAACACCAACCTCACCAATCTTATCGATGAGATCAACTCGCAGGAGTTCGTGTATTTTACCAAGGATGATGACGTGGCCACGCTGAACAAGGTGATGCAGTACATTCAACGGAACGAGCATACCAAGAAACTGAAGGTTGTAACTGCTGTGAAGAAAGGACAGACACCCTCAGCCCAGTTCCTCAACGACATTGATGTGCTGGACCGCGAATATCCGCACATCAAAATCGATTTCATTGTATTGGAAGAAGCCTTCGGTCCGAAGCTGATCGAGAAGCTTTCGAAGCAATGGAACATCCCCGTCAACTTCATGTTCATCGGTTCGCCAGGCGACCATTTCCCGTTCAAAGTAGAACAGTTGGGCGGTGTAAGATTGATCATATAACGTGATGCAATGGTGCGTCACGGAACTCAAACATATTGGTAATGAAAGTACGTGAGCTGTTTATTTTTCTATCTGTTGCAAGCCTTGCTGCCATTGCAGCGATCTATACCATCTGGCCTCCTGTGGTCTGGTTCCTTATCGTTGTTTTACCGCTCGTGGTTCTTGGTGTCTATGATATTTTTCAGACGCAGCACAGCATTCTGCGCAACTACCCTGTGGTAGGGCATTTGCGGTATCTGCTTGAAGATTTCCGTCCAGAGATCATGCAGTATTTTGTGGAAACGGATACGCAGGGAAGGCCGATAGACCGTATTGAACGCTCGTTGGTTTACGAACGTGCAAAAGGCGTGAACGATACCGCTCCGTTCGGAACCCAAGAGGATGTTTACAGCGAAGGCTACGAGTGGATGGAGCATTCCATCTACGCTAAAAACCCAGATGAAATGGATGATGTGCCCCGCGTAACGGTTGGAGGTCAGCAATGCAGCAGACCTTACTCTGCCAGTGTGCTTAATATCTCGGCCATGAGCTTCGGTTCGCTGAGCAAGAACGCGATACTGGCGTTGAACACGGGTGCCAAACTCGGCAACTTTGCGCACAACACGGGCGAAGGCGGCCTGAGTCCTCACCATTTGCAGCCTGGCGGTGACATCATCTGGCAGATCGGAACAGGATATTTCGGCTGTAGAACAAAGGATGGGAAGTTTTCCCCGGAACTGTTTCAAGAGAAAGCTGCGCATGAAAGTGTGAAGATGATAGAGATCAAGATCTCTCAGGGCGCCAAACCCGGACATGGCGGTATTCTTCCCGCCATCAAAAACACCGAGGAAATTGCAGCCATCCGCCACGTGGAGCCGCACACCACGGTTTTCTCGCCACCGCATCACACGGCCTTTTCGGATGCAGAAAGTCTGATGGAATTCGTGAAACAGCTCCGCGAACTCTCAAGCGGAAAGCCTACCGGTTTTAAGCTGTGCGTAGGCAGAACTGAAGAATTTGTGGACATCTGCAAGGCCATGCTCTCCACAGGTATTCTCCCCGATTTCATTACCGTAGATGGAGGCGAAGGCGGAACGGGTGCCGCCCCGGTGGAATTCTCCAATTCGTTGGGAATGCCGCTACGGGATGGGTTGGCCTTTGTGGTCGATACGCTCACTGGCTTCAACCTCAAGAAGGACATCCGGGTCATCGCATCGGGCAAGATCATCAGTGGTTTTCATATGGCGCGCGCGGTTGCTTTGGGTGCCGATATGTGCAATAGTGCCCGTGCGATGATGTTGGCCATTGGTTGTATTCAGTCGTTGGAATGCCATGTGAACACCTGCCCAACGGGTGTGGCAACGCAGAACAAAAGCCTGATGCGCGGGCTGGTGGTGGAAGACAAGGCCAAGCGCGTAGCCTCGTATCACAAAAAGACGGTTCAGAGCTTTTTAGAGCTGGTGGCAGCAACAGGAAGTACGCATTACAGCCAACTGAATCGCACACATGTGAAGCGAAGAGTAAGCATGAACAGAGTACTGAGGTATGATGAGATCTATCCGACCGTGGCCAACGGATGTATGCTGAACACCATGGCGGAGTAGAGAAATGAAACTCCTGATCCCATTTCTTCTTACAACGTCATCCCTGTTGGCACAGAATGGATGCCAAGACCTTTTGGCGCTTATCGGACAGCGCGACATCTACAGAACACTCACAGATTTCAGAGAGAACTGCGGGCCGTTTGAAGAAACCATTTCTGAGGATGGCACAGACAAGAAGTGGCGCAACGAGGAGAAAGGAATCGAGATCACATTCATCAACCGCGCTTCAGACAAGTTTGCACTACCGAAATATGAAGTGATGATGGTGGAACTGACCGCGTTCACAGACAAAGGCGGCTATAAACAAGCGTGGCCATTCGGTTTTACACTCGGCATGGATCACAAAATGGTGAAGCAGCACATTGAAGACCTCAAGTCAGTTACATACAACAAAAAAGACCTTGGGAAGACAGGTTCCTCATTCGTTTACACGGGTTCGCCCAACGCCAATCTGGGTGGTCGGCAAATCAAGGTTTCCATCGTTCAGTTTGATGGAAAAACCATCAGTTCAATGCGCTTGCGGTTGAAGTGACGCTCAGTTTTGAAGCAACGCGATGCGCTGTTCGATATCCTTCTCTATCAGGTGGATGGTCTTTGGGCCAATGGCAGTTTCCTTGGCGAATTGAGCAAAACCGCTCACCGCGACACAGATTCCATCCACCACATTCTTTGCATTCCGAATCCCGACCTTCTTGGCAACAGCCAGCACATCTCCCCTACCGATCTCTTTGGATTTTCCGTTGATGGTCAGCTTATGAAACTTCATGCTTGGTTTGTAAGGATCGAAGGGATAGGTGATATCGTAAGCTGGTGAAAGCCGCCAACCGCCATTGGATTCCATCACAAAACTGAAGTTCTTCAAGTGGTCATCCATATTGCAAGCAGCCACGTTGAACACCATCTGCTTGAACAAACGTTCCTTATCGCGGTGCGAAACCTGCAACCGCTCCATGATCCCGAAAAGCTGTTCGTAACTGAAAGGAACTGTTCGGTCAGAATATCCCGTCAGACCGGCCAACGTCTGCGTATGGACCTTCTTTCCGTTCACCCGATCATATCGCTGCGTTTTGAAATGAAAAGAACCGTCCACTTCAAGCAGTTCGCTTGGCATCATACCAAGTCCGGCCTGTTGGGCCATCTGCCAATAAACATATTCCACGGACGTCTTTTCCTTGCCCCAAGGTGTGTCCGTATCGTAAGCAAGTTTGACGATATGGTATGTGAACGCGGTATCTGCATGGCAAACATCGCCTGCGCGAATCTCGCCTGTAGCAGAATTGACAGCTACAAGCACCTTGGCCTGTGCACCGCCAACAGACGAGCCAATGCTGAGAATGTGCTGCAACGCTTCACGTTCACTCACAAAATCCGAAAACGCATATTTATTCTCAATGATCTTCTTCGATACGTTGGCAAGCTCAGTGAAATCCACTTCACTGACAGCACCCATCACCTCCTTTCCCGGTTCATATTCCAAGGCTCCAACTCCTCGATTGGCCACATACATCAATCGGTCAACCGGATTCAGATCCTGTAGATGATAATTGTTCTGTATCAGCCATTCTTGGAACACTCGATTCCCGAAAGCATCCGGAAGGCTGTCTGCGATCATCGGGGGCAACCCCACGAAAAGTTCATTGTAAGCACCTCCATAGTGCAAACGCTGCCGCTTGTCAAGCAACAGAGGCGATAGGTTGTAATCTGCCTCGCGATAAGCATTATCAAGTTCGAAGATGGAGGTGTTGCTGTTTGCATCCCACGTGAGATAACCTACCGTATCCGACCATATTTTCACCTTCACGTTGCTCACTTGCCACGCTTTTTGTTCTCTTGCTCAAAAAGTTGTTTGGGAGAAATGGTCGGAACCCGTAACACTTCTTCCAAAGCATCCAAACGGTTAAAAACCTTGAGAATGCGCAGAAGCGTGCTGACCGTTGTATTTGCTCCGCGTTCGATCTCGCTGATGTTCACACGACTTACCCCAACGCGGTCGGCAAGGTCCTGCTGACTCATTCCCGCGTTCTTGCGAAACTGACTTATGCGTTTGCCAAGTTCTGCAAGCAGATCATCTTCCAATTGAAATTGCCAGCCCATTGTAAATTATAATTGTCAAAATTAACCAATTAAGGCATTAATGACAATTATATTTTACACGTCAAGAGCTTTGGCTCTGCGAATTATCGGAATTGCCTCCACCTTTCTTCTTACGTTTCTTCCATTTCGGATTGAAACGTTTCTTTTTGCCATCACCACCCGAATGACCCGAAGGTTTGTGCGAACCGCCTTTTCTATTGCGGTTACGATTGCGACCACCTCCATTTCTTCGTTCCGAAGGATTGTACTCGGGGCCTTCGCCTAACTCATCTGGAAGTTTCGGTTTTTCGATGGTGCGTTCGATCAACCGTTCGATGTCAGCAAAGCGGTAAACATCATCCTCATTAATGAACGTGATGGCCTGTCCGCTGGCACCTGCACGGGCCGTTCTACCGATGCGGTGCACGTAATCTTCCGCATCGCGCGGCACTTCATAGTTCACCACAATTTCGATGTTGTCAATATCGATTCCACGTGAAAGCACATCCGTGGCGACCAGAAAATTTAACTTACGATTACGGAAGGCGTTCAGCACTTCTTCCCGTTCGGCCTGCTCCAGATCACTTGAGATGGCGGCAGCTTTCCAGCCTTTGCGTTGAAGACGTTTGTTCACCGACTTTACGCTGTCCTTGGTGGAGCAAAAAATAATGCAGCTGTTCACCTCGCGTTCTGCCATCAGCAGCTCAAGTAAACGTTCCTTACTGCCATCATGAACCATGTATGCTACTTGGCTAATATTCTCAGAGGGCTTGGAAATGGCAATTTCAACACTTAAAGGATCTTTGAGCAGGCTTTGCGCCAGCTTGCGGATCTTGGGCGGCATCGTGGCAGAGAACAACATGGTCTGCCGACTTTTGGGCGTGAGTTCCACGATCTTCATAATGTCGTCATGGAAACCCATGTCCAGCATGCGGTCTGCCTCGTCCAATATCAGGCATTCGAGTTTGTCGAAATTCACATACTCAAATCCCATGTGGGCAATCACGCGACCAGGCGTACAGATGATGACATCAGCACCGCCCATCAGCGATTGCTTCTCAAAATCCCACGAAGTGCCATCTTTTCCGCCATAAATGGCAATGGACGAAACGCCCGCGAAATAGCCCAGTCCCTGCAACTGCTGATCGATCTGAATGGCCAGTTCGCGTGTTGGTGCTATGACCAACGCCTTTACACCGTCATTGGTGCTTTCAACCACGCGTTGAATAACTGGAATGAGAAAGGCAGCTGTCTTACCGGTTCCTGTCTGCGCGCAGCCTATAAGGTCGCGGCCTTTAATGAGTTCGGGAATGGATTGTGCTTGAATGGGGGTTGTCTGTTCGAACCCCATGGCATCCAACCCTTCCATTAGGCTTGGATGCAGATTCAGTTCTGAGAATTTCATTGGATACAAAGGTGCAGTTTAATTCGTACGCATTGTAAACTTGATCTTAAGGAAACAAAAAAGCACCCCGAAGAGTGCTTTTCTGTTCATTTCGAATGACCGAGGACTATCCGCCCATTCCTCCCATCATCTTCTGGAAATCAGCAAGCGTCATTTTCTCGTATCCATCAGGAATCACGAAAAGATCTGCACCCAAAGATTCCTTTTTCACCGACTTGGCAGTCACTTTCATTTTGAACTGTCCTGCATCAATGGTGTATTCCAATGGGAAACCGTTCAGACCTTCGTAGTGCTTGCTCACTCCTGCAGGAAGTTCCTCTGTGTAGTACACCACCATTTCGCCAGCACCTTCGATAACGGCAATGGCCTTCTTGCACTTGTAACCGGCAATTTCCTTGGTCTCATCCAAATACTTGAACTCTGGCTTTTTGTCCTTTCCGCCTTTTTTGTTCAGATCCTCCAATTCCTTCTTCGACATCTCAACGGCCATCTTCTTGCCCATCATATCCATCAGAAGTGTTCCGTTCTCTTTCTTAGAATCTGTGATGGTCACTTGGCTCATGCCCATTCCCAAAGACTGCTCAACTCGGCTCTTCTCTCCTTTGATCATGGTGGTCATTTCATCTGGAAGCATGGCCGACATTGCTGCCATTTCGGGTGGAAGATCCTGATATTCAAGACCGTAAACTACGGTTCCTTCAAATTTTTTCTGCGCAAATGTTGGTAGCGCAATGGCCACGGCCATACAAACTGCAATTAGGTTTTTCATTATTGTTTTTGCTTGATTTATTACTGATTAATTACCTCCGAATACCTGCTGGAGGATTTCGCTTACTTGGTGAACAGGATCTTGGCGAATCTTGCCCTCCTCTTCTGCTACCAGATGAAACAGTCCATCCAAAGCTTTGTTTGTTGTGTAATCTGCCAGGTCGGTATTTACGGTAGGTTGTCCCAAGAATGGTGCAACGGTATTGTAGTTTGATGTCAAGGTTCCCCAAGCTGTCTGCGCACCGACTGTCTGCAATGAATTTTCGATATGCGGCAGAAAAAGCACCTTGATGCTGTCCTGCGTGTTCGTACGCAAATACTGCGTGGCTGCATCGTCTGCACCGTTTACAATATTGATGGCATCTGTAATGGTCATGTTCAATATCGCATTGATCAGAATATCCTTGGCCTGCGGAGCCGCATTTTCCGCTGCTCGGTTCAATTTCAGCACCACCTGATCGACAAGTGGCTGTCCAACTCCAGGGATGGAAGAGATATTGTCCACAATAACATTGGCCTCTGGCGGCAACAGAATCTTAATGGCCTCATTGCCGAAGTAACCATCCACCGCACTTCCATTAGAAACAGCTGTGTCAGAACCTACACGCAACGCCTCTTTCAGTGCTTCGGTGGCATCTCCATCAGAAAGAAGGCTGTCTACGATACCCGAAACTGTATCGCATGATGGCAATGTACTGAGCCCAACGAGCGAGAGGATCAATGCAAATGGAACAAACGCCTTTTTCATCTTCATTCAAATTATCTGACCACTTGAAAATATCCCTTTACCGGGTCTTTGCCATTGGGCAGTTCGCAAACGTAATAGAAAGTTCCGGTAGAATGATTGCCTCCATCCCAAGGATGCAACTGATAATCATCGGTCTTATAGACCTTTCTTCCCCAACGGTCCCAAATGGTCAAGGTATTTCCAGGATACAATTCCAAACATGGGAGGTTGAAAACGTTATTCTGTGGCGTATGCCCACAGATGTCGGTACCGCCCATGAACTGCGAATTCGGGTTGATGACGTTCGGGGCAACAACATCACAGCTTATGGCAGCAACCACCACTTCGGCCGTTGCCTGATCCATGCACTCATCTGTAACTGTTAGACTGTAGAGGCCGACTACGGAAGAATCTGGAGGAAGTTCGAATGGGACGGTCACCTTGGCTGAATCGTTAGTGATCCACGCTCCTTCAATAAGCGTACCATTCCAAGAATATGCGTAAGGAGCCAAACCTCCGGAAACGCTTGATGCGAGCGTATCGGACCACAGTTCGCAAACCACAACCGTATCGCCATTCAACAGATCGGCATTCAGGATACTCACCTTCAAGGTATCAAAAACAGGAACTGTTACGGTAGCCGTGCTTGAAGTACTCATCTGGCAATCATCAACCACTGTCACGGTAACATCAACCGTCTCAGTCGGATTAAGGCTCGTATTATCATCTGTTGAACCCGTTGACCAAGAATACTGGAACGGATCGTTGCCACCCTGAACATTGGCCAAATACACAACCAGATCACCGGGGCATTGAACCGTAGTGTCAGAAATGGAAACCGTTGGTTCGGTGTAAGGTTCTACAGTTACCGTTATCGTATCTTTTACTTCGCCAACGTAACAATCATCCGTTATTGTAATGATGTAATCGGTGGTCTGCGTAGGTTGAACCGTTATGGTACTTGTACTCTGGTTACTGCTCCAAGTGTATGTGTAAGGTTGAACTCCTCCAGAAGCAATGGCTGTGAGCGTGGCGGTTTCGCCCGGACAGTCAAGCACCACATCTGCACTTGTCTGAAGGTTCGGTATGGCAACCGGGTTCTGCGTAATGACAAGCGTATCTGGCTCTGAGGCCACACCACATTGATCGAATGCGGTCACATAGAAAAGCGTGTCAGAAATTAGCGAAACATTAATGGAACTTCCGCCTGCTCCGGTACTCCATAGATAGACGTACGGTGAATTTCCCAAACTACCGGAAGCGTTGAGTGTTGCCGGTTGAGGCACACAATTGAATGTGGCGGGCCCTGTGATGTGTACCATCGGATCGGGGTTCACCAGATATTCAATGAAGACAGAATCTTGGTTGGCCTGTGTGCCGCAGGCATCGGTGGTGTTCACATAAATGAGCGTGTCGCCCGTTGGGTGAATCCAAATGCTGTCGCCCACCAAACCATTGCTCCAACTGAAGGTGTATTCCGGATTGCCCATGCTTGCGGTAGCGGTTACGAGCACCGAATCGCCAGCACATTGAACGTTGGATGGAGCACTTGCCCCGGCCACATAATTGTAAAAGCCGATGTCGTAGATGTGAATGGTTCCTGTAGATACGGTCGTATCTCCGCACAGATTGAGCGAATACACCGTAATAACGATACTGTCATTCGGTTCGGTCAGTAGGTCATCAATTGCTTCAATGGTGAATGTCAATGACGTATCTCCAGGAACGAAATGAACAGTATCTGGAACGCCTGTATAATCAACACCATTGATGGCTGAGCCAGAAACATACACAGGTACAGAAAGGAACGAGTCAACATCTGCAATGGGTCGCTCAAACGTGATGTCGGCAGGTGTGCATCCCTCCACGATCCAACCACCGCCATCTTCTACGGAGCCTGAAGCCGTTTGAATGTTCACATTGATAGCATTGGATTGAAAACTGCGGGCCTCGATGAAAACACCTGAATCGAATACGCCATCGCCACCATCTGAAAGCGCCATTTTGATATGATAGGTCTCACCGCACTGAACTTGAGCCTCAGCGCGCAACGGAACGGTCAGACCATCGTATTGAACAGAAGCACCACCGGCATTATCAGTATAGTAAATGTTATAGCTCGCCCAGTTGGGGTCCAAGGCAGCACAGTTGGCGGCAGTTCCGTTTATGCCTGATGTTCCGTTGTTCACCGTATTGATGGATACTGGCGTGCTTGTACCTGGTATCAATGCAATGTTTACCGCGTTGTTTGTAAACGGACCATTGAACCCTGGGCCACTTAAAAAGAACCCGAACACGTCATTTACACCAGCACACACATACTCGTTGTACTCCTCGCTCCCGAAAACATAATTGAATTTGATCGAATCACCCGTTGGAACAAAGTCGAATTCGAGTACAACCGCATCAAACGATTGCACACCACTAAGCGTTTCAAGGTCAGCATCCGAATTATTGCCGACACCGGTTCCAGAACTTCCGCTGTTGTTTGGGCCAATGGCATCAGCAACGTCTCCGCTGGAAAGAATGACCCCTTCGGAAATACCTACATTTGAATTGGAACCATCGAAATATCCGCTCTGTACGGCCGCTCCTGTGTAGGTAATGTTCGACACAACAACTCCCTGTCCGAGCAATACATCCTGCACCAACTGCTGCGGTGTCATGGTATTGTCAACTACCAATTGAGCATATCCCGTTTTCAATCCTCCAAAAGCCAAAATGGCCAGAACCAATCCTAATAATCTCTTCATATCGTTGTTTTCAATGCAGCTTGCTAAGATAGGTTTTAATCAATTCTCAGGTCAAACATGACCTGACCAAACCTTGCGCGTTGTCTTTCAGATGCTAAAATCCGAGTTGGAAACGGAATGTGAAGTTCTGAACGTTCCTTTCTCGGAACGGAGCAACGAAATCGACACGGATGATCTTGAAGATATTCTCGATGCCAGCTGTTACTTCCCAATAATTGCCATAGGTCGGTTCGTAGAGGTAATGCATTCCTCCCACTACCTGCCATTTCAGTTTTTTGATGAGCGGGATCTTGTTCAGAATGAATCCATTGAAATGGTGCTCAACGTGCGCTTGCACATAGTAACTATTTGAACTTGCCGCGTAATATGGCAACGCCATAAAACTGTTGGAACTGCTCGACATCACATGAACACGCGAAGTGTTGAAATTCTTCCAATCCATGAATGGAACAAAGTTGTTGTTCGGAAACCAACCAGCGCTCGTCACCCATTCGAACCTTCCCACCAACCCGAAGGAATGATCGTCTGAAACCTGTAGTTCCAACTGGTCGAAATCGGAGTTCAGCTGCCCGAAACCTCCAATGCCTTTTGTATACGTGAAATTGAAAGTGGGCCACTTGCTGCCAAGGTTGATCTTACCGTTCGGGCGTTCCATGTACTTCAATCCCGGCCGGAAGTTGATTCCGAGCTTCCATACCAACGCCAACACGTTTCCATATTCAGGTGCGTTGTATCTCAGCGACTCATTCCCAGGCTCGTTCAACGAGAAATACTTGGTCTTGTAATCCACGTATGTGCCAGCAAGGTTGTTCGCATTCTGCAACGTTTTGCGCTGACCGAAATAGACGGATGTGTTGAGTCGGAAACCGTTGAAAAGCTCTGCGCCCCAACCCGCTTCGCCATACGAATGCTGCTGCAATTTCATGTAGTTCTCTTCCAGCAGAATGCTGTAAAGCGAATTCAAGACCTGACCGATGGCATTCTCATTGAACTGCGAAACGTAATGCCCGCCTTCCAAGCGCAGCGACATGCGGTTTTTACGATTGAACCGATAGAAGAACCGCGCCTTGCTGTAATACTTGTTCGAATAGAATCCGTAGCGGTTGTTCCACGACAGATTCCAGTAAGAACCTTTATCTGTGTTTCGCTTGGCGAATTCCAATTTGTAATCGATGAGATAACCTTCGACCGTATTGTACTGCACGGCCGTGAGCGGTGACTGAAAATCCAGCGAATATTCCTTGGTGCTGTTCTGGTATTTGTACCCGTAAAGCAGGTTTCGCAGCGCAAACTTGTTGTTCTTCCTGTCAATGGAATCCTTGTAAACCTTCGATTCCTTCACCACCTCAATGCTGTCTTTGCGCTGATAATCCTTGCGTTCCATTTCGGTGAGCGGCACCGTGCGTATCTGCTGCCAGAACTCCTCTCCTTTCTCGTTGGCCTCCGACTCCACTTTCAGCACAGGGCCTTTGTCCCAACTCTTAAAATCGAACACGGTGGATGTATCTCCCACACTCGAAACCAGTGCGTCATCCACCTTTTCCACTTTCTTGTCGCTTTCTTCTTCATCGGTCGGTTCTTCCACTTCTGCGTAACGATCTATGAGTGTGGTGTCTCGTACATACTGACGTACGCTGTAATCGCTGAATACGGACGAGAAAGTTCCCCAACCTTTTACCTTGAAGAGTTTGACGTTGAAAGCAAAATCGAAGCTGAGGTTGCTCTTCATCCACAGGTCGGGTGTGAGCGGAATGAAATCCACTTTCATACGGACCGTATCTACGAAATCGATGCCTGCTTCGGAGGTCATGAACAGATCCGCCCCATGGATGCGCCACGTGTTCTCCTGAATGAAAATATGCCCTTGAAAAAGCGGCACGCCTGTTACGCGCGGAATCAGCTCAATGCGATTGACAATGATCGAATCTTCAATGTAAAAACCGCGATAGATGTATCTATAATAAAGGTTTGCCGAAGGTGAAAGTGGCGAAACCAGATCGCGGTCGCTCAACCCTTCCAAATTGTAGGTTCGGTCATAGAAATTGAAGTTGAGACTGGTTGCGTTGTTCCATGTAAAGCCCTGCGAATTACCACTGACCTTGGACGCAATGACACGTTCCTTGGTCTTATCTGGCGCTTTGAAATGGAACTCGCTCAGACTTTCTGACAGATAAATGATGCCGCTGCGGTTCTCGTCCAATCCACTCACATCCAACGATTGTCCCAAGATGCGTTTGGGAAGATTTTCCACGTAGTTCAGTCCCTTCACATACACCTTGCATGAATATTCGCGCACCTGATCCTGATAGAATTTTCTCCGCGATCGCGCCAAGCGCATAATTCGATATGCAGGATCCTCGTTGCCGTCAACAGTTGCCTCCCCCAACTGAAAAACCACGTGTTTAATAACCACATCCACTTGGGTTTTGCCCGAAACCGTTACGGGTCGAACCTCCGTTTTGTAACCCACATAGCGGAAAACCACCGTGTAGTAACCGTCTTTCAATTCGAGGTGATAATTACCCTCAGAATTGGTGGTTGTTCCGTTAGTTGTTCCTTCTATGTAAACCGAAACGAACGGAACGGGATTGCCGTCCTCATCCACCACTTTTCCATCCACAGAACCAGCCACGGCACTGAATGCCGAGATCCAGCAAACGACAAGAGCGAATATGAATTTGGATAGGTTCAAGTCCGCTAAAGATAATCTTGACTATTGAAAATCTGGATGATTCAATGTTCGAAGTAGCCGATTTTTGAACACAGCCTTCGTGTACTCGCAATACGAAACAACGGTTCCTTTTCCATTTTCATCTACGAGCAAATACGGCTTTTCGGCCGATGAAACCGTGTTCTTGGTGTCATTTGGGCCAATCTCGATGTAAGACGGAATTTTGGGGATGATCTCGAATTCCTGCGGATAAAGTAGCGCACCTACCGTGGAACAGTCGAATGGGATGAAGCCTTTTTTGGAACCGATGAATGTACGCCACAGGCTATGCCAACTTTTCAGTTGCCTGTACAACCAGTGGTCGCCCTTGTTCGCGCTCTTTTTAAGATGTTTGAAGTCGTCCAAGCTCAGAAAAAGACTGTCAGAGCAATCGTAGCCAGAGAGCAGCACAGGAATTTCGGTTTCCAGCAGAACGGAAGATGATCTCGGGTCGAGATCGAAATTATAATCTGCAAACTTTACTTTTCCCGAACCTGGGTTGAAAAGCATGCCTGGTCGCCTGCCTGCGCAATAGGTTATTGCGGTGATGTTTCGATGCAGATCTGGACGGAGTTTCAGCACCGTTCCGACATTTGTCATTGGTCCGAGCGCCATGATCGCCATCGGTCCTTTTTCCAACGCTGCGATCATTGCATTCACTGCATCCGTCTGCTTCCCGAAACCCGTGCTATCATCCGAACCTTTGTAGGTGGGAATCTGTCGGTCTGCCGCGTACCAGCCCAGCAATTTGGAAGTCACTTTATCGGCATAATCCACGCCATGCACAAAGCTGATCCCCTCTATTTGGAGAGTTGTATCGCCCAGCATCATGATCAGCGCCAGACCATCATCCACGTCATGTTTGAACTTTCCGATCATGATGTCGGTATCGATCCAAACCCGCTGCTGGGCAACGAGCGAAAAAGGAAGAAGCATGAAAAGAAAAATGCTCAGCCCTCTCATCCGTTCACTACCAGTTCGTAGGCTTCGTCCAGCAACGAAAGTCGTTCTTTCAGATTCAGTTCGAGTGGCAACTGCGCCAACCCGATCAACCTGCGCATGATCTCCATGCCGCTGAATTTCGAGAAAAGCGAACCATCAAAACGACTATCGAAATGGTAATAGACAAATAGGTCTTTGATGAGGCTATCTGACTGCTGCGCCATTTTGAGATGTGCCACGCATACGCCCAATTCAAACTCGGCAGGACCTGTAAAACAGAACTCCGGATCGATCATTCTGAATCCATTGTCCGTTTTTAACCAACTGCCAGGATAATAGTCACCATGCAGCAGTCGTGTTCCGTCATCTGCCAAATAAATACCACCAAGCTCAGCAGCATATTTCTTCAATTTCTCGTCATTCCTGAATTTGGCGGTGGCCGACTGCAGCCCCAGCACAACACCATCAAGGTCAAATCCATTTTTTGCCTGCAACGGAAGTTCAAAAATGTGCTGATGATTGAGTACCCGTAACTTCCGATTGGTGATGCGCTCGCTTTCCTGAAGGTCCTTAAAATTGAAATGAAGCTCGGAAACCACACGGGCAATGTCTGCCATCTCACTTTTCTGAAGATCCGTGTCTTTTCTGTAAATGGAAGTGAAATCGTTGGACGGTCCGAAATCCTCCATACAGAGAATGAAATTCTTCTCATCGAACCAAAATATTTCGGGTGTGTATTCACGGATCACCTCATTTTTGCGCACAACCTCGTAGAAATGATACTCGGTAAGAATACGATCGGAAGGCGCAGCCACGGACGGATATTTATTGACCCAAGGCCGCGATTGCTTTAGAATGAATGACCGTTGATCCGTAAAGACCCGCAACACGACATTCATGTTCCCTTCTCCGGCCAGACCAATGTGTGTGAGCTTCTCGCCTTCTGCCAAGCGACCGCGCTCAGAAAGATAGGTTCCGAGTCCGGAAATATCGTTCACTTCCAACAGAAAATCGGCCTTGAAATAACTTGCCATAACGAGTTAGTGGTTTGGCAAGATACGGTGAGGAACCCAATGCTGTGTAACCACGGTAGCCAAAGAATATATTTGCGACATGGCAAACCATTATGTTGTTGGAATTGCAGGCGGCAGCGCCTCTGGCAAAACGTCCTTCTTGCGGCAGTTGAAAGAAAGTCTTCCAGAAGGTACCGTCAGTATCATTTCGCAGGACAATTACTACCGACCGAAAGAAGAACAGCAGCGCGATGAGAATGGTGAGGTGAACTACGACCTGCCTTCATCCATTGACAGGCATGCCTTCTTCCGCGACATTAATGTACTGCTTGACGGGAAGCCGGTCCAGTTCAAAGAATACACGTTCAACAATCTGGGACGCGAACCTGAAACACATGTGATAGAACCTGCTCTGATCCTGGTAGTTGAAGGACTTTTCGTATTCCATTACACAGAGATCAGTGAGCTCCTCGACCTGCGTGTTTATTTGGATGTGCGTGAAGAGATCAAACTGCAGCGAAGAATAAAACGCGACCGGGACGAGCGCGGCTATCCAGAAGCGGTTGTCCGTTACCAGTGGGAAAACCATGTGATGCCTTCTTTCAAGAAATTTCTCAAACCGTACCGTGATGATTCGCACATCATCATCACCAATAATATTTCATACACCAAAGGATTGGCCGTGCTGACCGACCACCTGCGCTACCGCTTGGAGAATGAGTTGATGCGCGAAAGCAGTTCCGAAGGCGTAATTGGCTGACCGCCAGCTGCAGCCCACTCTTTGAAGATGTGATAAAGTGCGCGATTGTATGGAACCTGCACGCCCACTTTCTCAGCAAGATCTATAAGATACCCATTGATGTCTTCCAGTTCGGTAGAATCGTTTCCAGCTTCCATATCCTGCGCCATGCTGTTAATGTTGGTGGATCTGATCTTCTTCTCAAAAATGGGTAGAATGACGAACTTGGGCAGCATCAAACTCAAGCGAAGAAGCATCCATGGCGGCATGCCTGGAATTCTCACCTCTTTGGTTCCTGCTTTTTTAATGGTCTGAACGCCTTCCCACAACAAATGGGAGGAAATTTCCTGAAGCACATCCAATTGGCGGCCACGGTTCTTATGATGCGCCACAATTGTCAGAAGCGCGTTTCCGAGGTTGATGACGAGCTTGCAGCGGGCTGCGTCCAATGGCCTATCCACAAGCGTTACACTTATTTTGCGCTTAAGTATGTAATGCACCGATTGGACCGTGGGATTCTTGAGGTCAGTTGAAGAAAGTGCAACAGTCCCGCCTTCTGCCACCGCAGCTATCTGAGATGTTCTGTGTGCATTGAATGCAATGGTTGCGAACATGGTCGTCTTGAACTTGGACTGAAGCACCTCCACGTGCCGTACTCCATTAAGCACCGACATTACAGGAACATCGGCTCCGAAAGCATCCAGAACTTTATCTACCGCTTCATCAAGCGAATAACTTTTCACCCCGAACACGACAAGATCGGGCCGTTCCACACCATCCAAAGATGAGAATGCCTTGCACTTGTACACGCGCATGTTCTTATCGCCTGGCAAACGGCATTGAAACGCCTGCGTGCGGATCAATTCATTGTCTGAGGTCCGAACCAAAAAGGAGGTTTGCGTTGTCCCCGAATGCATCCATCCTGCCAAACTGAGATTGACCGCACCTGAACCGATGTAGAGAACGTTCACTTACTCTTCCTCGTATTGTTTGAACGAATTCAGATTGTCTTTACCCACATCCATAATGGAACTTTTCATCAACGGAATGAATGCCCTCGAAAGGAAATCGCGTCCCTTTATCTGAACGTACGTGTCGACATCCGTTGAAAGTCCATCTGCTTTGAACTTGACGTTCACATCAAATTCGATCTTATCATTATACAGATTGAATCGGACAGACTCCATCGGAACGACCTCCACAACCTCAAGTGTGTAGACAACATCTGTCTCCGTTCCTGAGTAATGCAGCGTGAATTCGCTACCGGGCATGGCCAGAAAACCACTTTTGCGTTCCACGTGGTCCAAACCACCTACCCATTTCGGTGAGGATTGAACATCAAGAAAACCCGCAAACACCTGAACGATGGGTTTGTCGATATGCGTTTCGAATTGATCGTCCACTTCGGGCACAAACACCCCGATAAGCACGAGGCCGCAGACCATCAGCAAAAGGACGATCAAAAGACTTTTAAAAAATTTCATGGTTTCCTGGTTGGTTGCACGAATATACGGCTAACGGTCTGTTGAGGATCAATGAAAGCGTCAAGTAAATCTCCAAAAGGGAATTTTGAATGGCTTCAACCCAATTTTCTAAATTCGCGCCTCACCAAATCAATATCATGTCAGAAGGAAAAGAAAACGTAAAGCTGAAAGGAAGTCCTGTATTGTTGAAAGGCTACATACCTGAAGTGGGAGAGATCGCGCCCGATTTCACTTTTGTGATGTCGGATATGAACGAAAAAAGTCTGTACGATTTTGAGGGACTGAACAAGGTCATTCTGTCTATGCCGAGCATAGATACAGGCATCTGCGCCATGGAAACCAAGAAATTCAATGAGGCCATTTCCAAATTGGACAATGTGGTCTGCTTGGCCGTTACGAAAGACCTTCCATTTGCCTTGAAGCGTTTCTGCGGTGCCGAAGGAATCGAGAACGTGAAGGCTGTTTCGGATTTCCGCTACGGTGATTTTGGAAATGAATACAATCTGGAAATGGTGAACAGCCCGCTGAAAATGCTGTTGGCGCGTGCCGTTTTTGTGCTTGACAAGGAAAATCGCATCAAGTACATCGAACTCGTAGAAGATATTACGTACGAACCTGAATACGACAGAGCTTTGGAAGCCCTTTCCAAACTGAACTGATATGGACACGATCAGCGAGTTTCTTCACAAAGAATTCTATTGGAACACGGTTGGTGAATGGTTTCTATCGTTGGCGATCATTATTGCCAGCGTTGCCTTTGGCCGTCTGTTGTTCTGGGTCTTCTCCAATGTTGTAAAGAAACTCACCGCAAAGACCGAGACCAACCTCGATGACATCATCATCGATATGGTGGAGGAGCCGATCTCGTTCGCTGCGGCCATTCTCGGCATCTGGTACGGACTGGACATGCTGCATCTTCCCGATGTGGCGCATGTGTGGATCAACCGCATCTACTATCTGCTCATCATTTTCAATGTCGCGTGGCTGATAAACCGCGTGCTTGATGCCATTATTCAGGAATATCTCGTTCCGATCATTGAAAAATCGGAAAGCGACCTGGATGACCAATTGTTGCCTATACTAAGAAAGGGATTGCATGCAGCCGTTTGGATCATGGCCACCATTGTCGGTTTGAACAATGCGGGTTACGATGTAGGCGCGCTGATCGCTGGTCTCGGCATCGGTGGATTGGCATTTGCGTTGGCTGCACAGGATACGGTGGCCAACTTCTTTGGTGGCATCACCATTTTTGTGGATAAACCTTTTACGGTCAACGATTGGATCATCATCAACGGCCACGAAGGAATTGTGGAGGAAGTGGGCATTCGCAGTACGCGCATCCGCACGTTTCCTGGCCGACTGATCACCATTCCGAACAAGGTTTTTGCAGAATCGGCCATTGAGAATGTTTCGGTGGAACCAAGCCGAAGAGTTATTCTGATGCTGGGGTTGACCTACGATACCGATCACAACCGCATTAAAGAAGCGTTGAAGATATTGGGCGATATTCACACCAAATTTGCTTCTCAATTGGAAGAAAAACACCTCGAGCTGTTCGATTCGTTCGGAGATTTCTCGCTCAATGTGAAATTCGTCTATTACATCAAAAAGGGCGAGGACGTTTTCCAGACCAACTCTTCCATCAACTTGGAAATTCTGGAACGTTTCAACGCAGCGGGACTTGACTTTGCTTTCCCAACGCAGACCATCCACGCTACGGTGGAGAAATAGTGAACAACTTATCCCTTAGAATTTTTGACCCCGCAACAGCGGGGTTATTTTTGTTCCAAACAATTAAAAGATGGCATCATTTGAACTGACAGGAAAATTGAAAACCGTGATGGAAACGCAAACGTTCAGCAGCGGTTTTACGAAGAGAGAATTTGTAGTGACCACCGATGAGCAATATCCTCAGGATATCAAGTTCGAACTCATCAAGGAAAAAACTTCGGTTATAGACAGCTACAAGGAAGGCGATACGTTGAAGGTCAGTTTCAATGTTCGGGGCAACGAATACAATGGTAAATACTATGTAAACCTGCAAGCTTGGCGCGTAGAGGCCGACCAGAATGCCGGTGCACCAATCCCTCCGCCACTCGACCCAATGGCAGAAATGCCCTCGGCCTCCGCTACTGCTCCGGCCACGAGTATTGATGATATTGGCGAGGACGATCTTCCATTTTGATAAAGCGTTATGAACCCAAAAAAACTTGAACGGAAGCCTGGTAAACTCCTTGGCGTATGTGCCGGAATAGGAGATTACATGGATCTGGATCCTACCGTTATTCGATTGGCGTTTGTGCTAATGGTATTCTTTATGGGCGGAGGTGTTCTGCTCTATCTGATCTTGGCTTTGGTGATGCCGAAAGCATACTGAAATGACCGAATTTGCGATACTCGTCATTGGGCTGTTGCTGAATGGGTTGGGTATTCTCGGTTGCGTTGTCCCTGCATTGCCAGGGCCATTCATCAGTTGGCTATCGCTGCTTTTGTTCTTCCTTCTACCTGAAAAAGAATTTTCCACTACCACGCTACTCGTTTCGGGTTTGGTAATGGCTTTGGTCACAGCATTGGATTACATCGTTCCTGTGATGGGTGCCAAAAAATTCGGTTCGTCCAAAGAAGGCGTTTGGGGAGGCATGATCGGCATTGTGGTCGGATTGTTCTTCTTCCCTCCCATCGGCATCATTCTCGGCCCATTGGTCGGAACCATTGTTGGCGACCTGATCGCTGGTGGCACCTTCACCAAAGCGCTCAACAGCGGACTCGGCTCGCTTATCGGGTTCATTGTGGGAACTTCCATAAAACTTATTTACTGCATTGCCGTACTGGTCATGTTCTCCATCCGCGCAGGAGATGCGATGACAGGTTTGTTCAGCCAATGGTTTTAACATGAAAAAAGGCATACTCGCCAACTTTAGAATTTTTCTTGCACTCGGTCTGGTCTTGTTCTCTTTTGCAGATTCGGTCGCGCAGGTTTTTGAACCGGAACGCGTCACCACGTGGGAAAACGCAGGCAACACCACGACAATACAAGCTCCCAGCAACCAAGTTTCGGTTTTGGATTTTGGAGCGGACAATACTGGAAGCAACAGTTGCAACTCCGCTTTCAGCGCAGCGCTGGCAAGCCTGAGCGGAGCGGCCGGAACCGTCTATTTCCCGCAAGGGGATTATTTGTTCACTTCGGGCATTTCATTGCCTGACAGCGTTTTCCTGAAAGGAGAATCAAGCGGAACAACCTTGAAATTCGACCTTGGTGGAACGGGAAACGCCATTGTCATCAATGGCAGTATCAGTTCAACTCAGCTTTCACTTTCTTCCGATGGTGTAAAAGGTTCTTATGAGATCGAACTGTCTGATGCGAGTTCGTTGAACGTTGGCGACATCATCCGACTCTATCAGTTCGATGAGGATTACATGTTCTCGTCATGGGCGTATGGTGCGTTAGGTCAGGTTGTGGAAATTGAAGCCATCAATGGAAATACGCTTGCGTTGGCCGATCCGCTGAATCATCACTATCCACTTTCCCGCACTCCTTACATCAAGCAATTGACACCACGCAGAGCAGTTGGAATTGAATGCCTGAAAATTGAAAGAATAGATGCTTCAAGCGGACAAACGAGCAACATCTACGTCAACAATGCTTTTAATTGCGTGATCCGAAACGTGGAAAGCGAGAACTGCAACTTCGCCCATCTTGAGACCAATGGTTCGGCTCACATTCAAGTGGAGGGTTGCTATTTCCATCATGCGTTCGCCTACGGTGGCGGTGGGCAGGGTTATGGCGTCAATTTCCAGTTTGCCAGCAGTTTCTGCAAAGCGCAGAACAATGTTTTCAACCATTTGCGTCACTCCATGCTTTTGCAGGCAGGTGCCAATGGCAATGTTTTCGGCTACAACTATTCGCACGACCCTTTCTGGGAAGAATCCACATTGCCTTCCAACTCTGCTGGCGATGCGGTGCTGCACGGGAATTACACCTACCTGAACCTGTTTGAAGGAAACACGATACAGAACATCGTTGTAGATGCTTCGCATGAAAGCAATGGGCCGTTCAACACCTTTTTCAGAAACAGGGCTGAACTGTACGGCTTCTTCTCGGATGGAAACACCCCGACCGATTCAATGAATGTGGTTGGCAACGAGATCACCAATTCTGGGTTTCCGTTCGGGCTGTTTCTGGTGAACGGCAACGGCCACTATCAGTTTGGGAACAACGTCAATGAAACCGTCACACCATCCAATACATCCAACATGACATTCAATTCGTTGTATTTGGATGAGAACGGCCTGCCCGATTTCCTGAGTTCAGAAACGCTTCCGATGGTCGGTTACCCGTTGGCAATCAATCAGAAATTGATTCCGGCAGAAACCCGTTTCAACAATAACGAACCCGTAACCTGCGAAGAGGTCATCACAGATGTTCCTGTAGAAACGGTGCAAGAAAAACTGGTCAAACTATTTGGGAATCAACTGCAAATAGATGCCACACTTCTACCCGCTTTGGTGAATGTGTATGCGATTGATGGCAGACTGATTTCTTCCGAAAAGGTGAACGCAACCCGAACTCAGATTCCAGATCTTACCAGCCGATCTGTTTACCTGATACAGGTTATCGGAGCGGAAAATCGCATAGAGACCTTCCGCACCGTTTCTCAATAATTCAGAATTATTTGCCCAGCACCTTACGGGCAATGAGTTCTTTCATGATCTCGTTGGTACCAGCATAGATGCGCTGCACACGGGCATCGGCCCAAGCACGTGCCACATCATATTCCCAAATGTAGCCGTAGCCACCATGCAGTTGCAGACACTCATCTGCCACTTGGCATTGCACTTCGGTGCAGGTCAACTTCACCATGCTGGCCATAGCCTTTATACTCACCGGTCTTTACTCTTTCGAAACAAAATTCCTGTTTCCCAACAAACGAGAGAACCATATAGAATTGGACCGGCCACGAACATTTCCGCCAATGGTACGAGATATACTCGATTGATTGTCTTCAGCGTTACGTCAGACACAGTGTAAACCACGAAAAACTCAATGAAATAGGGCAAGAAACAGAGAAAAGTGAGAAACACTGTCAACCGCTTTGTTCTCAGAGATCTGAATGCATTGAGTGCGGTGGCAATGACCCACCAGACCGCCAGCAGACCGCGTCTGGAAAGAGCCTGTCCGGGAGAGATCCCCTCATATACGAATTCCTCATTTGCAACGCCAGAATACCACGTTTTGAACAGGGTGAATAGAATTGTGGCCGAAAACAGCACATTCCCAAGGACGAAAATAATACCGATCGAATTCTGTAGGCGTTCATAGTTCAGGAACCTCTTGGTCAGCACCGCATTGAGAATGCTTGCCAACAAGTAAGCATTGACCATCAGTTTGGATATGAAAAACAGGACATTCATTCCATCTACCTCGATTCAGGCTTTTTGAATTTTAACCTCACGTTCTCACCCACCATAAAGCAAACCACATCAGCATCGTAACTATCTGACATAAAGCACCTTTCCTCTTCTTCTACTACGGATACGAGGTCTGATGAATGGAAATTTCTCGGTACTGAACACATGCAGACGACCCAGTTTGAACAGCCTCCGACTTCTATACACCTCCTTCTCCTCTTTGGTCTCCACCGCTGCGGTACATGTTTTTGGCTTTTTCGACTCTCTTTTAGGTTCCGATGGCTTCTGGGACTGTTCCGCTGTCTGTGGCCTCTCAGTTGGGTTGGTTCGGGGCTTTTCTGCCTCATAATGTCGCTCCATACCGGGCGGGGCGGCCTGCGCCATGGCCTGTTGCGAGGATGCCAAGGTGAGCAGCGTGGTAAGCCCTGCCGCCACCATGGAGAGGCTTACTGTTGGACGGTGGCCTGAGGTGGTGTCCACTTGATCGAGATAGAACTGTGCGCAGAGCTCTCCGTGGTTGGCATCCAACAGTTGTTGAATCTCTTGCCGCGACATATTGCGCACATCCCGCACCATACAGGCACAACGCTTACAGTAATCATCCTTCCCAATATGGATGAATGACCGCTTCCCTTCCTTGCAATCGAAAGAGAAATCAATTCGCAGGTCGTTATCAGAGATCATCAGCTGATGTGTTCAAGTGTTCAAGTGTTCAAGTGTTCAAGTGTTCAAGTGTTCAAGTTAACAATATTGTGGTTTGTGCTATACCACACCTGATAGAGAAATTCCAACATGGTAGCACATGAACACATTCAGCGTCTCTTTTGGTTTATACTCACAAAGTAGATGTATTATTGTAATCGCATTCATTTACCGTTCTTATGATAAGATACCTGTATTCCCTGTTTGTAAGTGTTCTTTGCTTTGGCCCATCCGTAGGTATGGCGCAGCGCAACGCCCCTCCTACAGACCTCAACGTGAGTTACAGTCAGGCCATAAAAGTGGGAGATGGTTACAAATTCTCACAGTTCATAGAAACACCCGATCAACGCTGCATTGCCATCTTCCATAAGGGCAAGGACCTCTATCGCTCCTTCGAACTGGACCTTGCCAGCATGACGGCCAAGAAGTTGGGCACCTTGGAAATGAAGCAGAGTAAAGACCAACATCATTTCATAATGGTAGGCGACCGCCTACTGCTTCCGTATTTCGTCTCATCAAAGGAAGACAAGACCAACTGCCTCTACATACAGGAACTGGACGTGCAGACCATGCAGCCAATAAACGACCCATTGGCCGTTGACTGCCTGGAAGGCAAGGATTTCTACCAGAATTTCGACAACAGCTTTGCAGCTACCAAAGTATCGCCCGATGGACGGAAGCTGCTGGTCTACTACAAACTACCAGAGCCTGAAGAAGGTGGCAAACTTTTCCGTTTCTCCGTGTATGATGACCAATTGAACCAGCTTTGGCGCAAGGATGTGCCCACTAAGATCGAGGAAGGTATTCTCCGTATCGGAGATGCCGACTGGTTCATGGCTGATGCACACTATGGCGTGGCCGTGGTGAGTGGTCAGGGAGCCAACCATACCGCCATTGGGCTGGACAATTTCGGAAACGTATTCTTCTGGAGCCGTGTCGATTTTGGACGTGACCAAGGGAAATATCACCGTTTTCAGACCTTTTGGAGCAAGGTGAACGGCACAACCACCGACCACATACACATGGATCGTGGAAGCGGTACCCAGGCCACCCGAAGTTTCGACCCTGTAATGCACATCAGCAACCGGAAAGCCACATTGGTAGAGTACTTTGCCGATGAGGGCCGTGGCGGCTTTGCCTTCATGGTGGCCTCCACCCAAGATGCGGCAGATGGCTTTCACTATGCCCAATGGTCAGAACAGTATCGGCCAGAGAACTTCTATGAGCACCTGTTCTCCATTGATGAGGTGGTGGTGGCCGCCAGCAGATCGCAGTACAATAAGATAAAGGCCAAGGAACGCGAAGGCAAAAGCATCATGGTACAACCGTTCGATTGTGGCATCCGACATGTTCCGGGTACCGATGAGGTGTACATCAATGTCTATCAGGCCATCCACGGCCGTTACAACTTTTCCGCAGGGGCCTTTTCAGGAGGAGGATATCCCGCCCTTCTCTCCTACTATCTCAGCGAAGATGAGAACCTCTCCTATCTGGGTGGATTTGCCTATGCGCAGGGAGAACATCTCAACAACTACGCGTATCTGGGCATCGAATCGCTCGCAACCCATGATGCCATCTATTATGTATTCAATGACAATAGACGGAATCTTAGCAGCAAGTTCGATCCGCGCGAAGAGGTACACCCGTTCTTTACGGCACCGAACCCTATAAGTCTGGTTCCCATGTACAAGGATGCCACCTCGTTTAAAAACGGGAAACGACAGCAACTGATGACCAGTAAGCAGTTGGGAGACAATCCGCTGGATGTGGCAACCACCTATAGCTTGAGGTCAGGACAGCTACTGAGTTGCTTTCTGACCGATGACAAATACACCATTGCAAAGCTGGAACCGAAGTTATAGCCTCGTGCCAATGAGAATAACAGAATCTCCGCAGGAACGGTCGTTCCTGCGGAGATTCTGCTTACATGTTTTCCGTGGGTTTACTTGCCCAGCACTTTACGGGCAATGAGTTCTTTCATGATCTCGTTGGTACCTGCATAGATGCGCTGCACACGGGCATCGGCCCAAGCACGTGCCACATCATATTCCCAAATGTAGCCGTAGCCGCCATGCAATTGCAGACACTCATCTGCCACTTGGCATTGAACTTCGGTGCAGGTCAACTTCACCATGCTGGCCATGGCTGCATCGAGTTTTCCTTCGTTATGCAGCACCACACATTGATCAAGGAAGGCGCGTGCCTTGGTGATCTCCGTGGCCATTTCTGCCATTTTGAAACGCGTGTTCTGAAAACGGGATACCGCCTGACCGAACGCATTACGCTCATTCACGTACTGTACGGTCTTCCAGAAAATTCCTTCGGCAGCAGCGATGGCACCGATTCCTACAACCAAACGTTCCTGCGCAAGCTCGGTCATCAAATACTTGAACCCCTCGCCTTCCTTACCGATCAGATTTTCCTTCGGTACTTTCACGTTATCGAAGAAGAGTTCGCAGGTGTCCTGTGCATGCAATCCTATCTTGTGGAACGGTTCACCTTTGGTAAAGCCTTCCATATCTGCCTCCATCAATAGCATACTGATTCCTTTGGCACCCAACGCAGGGTCGGTTTTCACGGCAGTTACGGCAATATCACACAAGTATCCGTTGGTAATGAAGGTCTTGGAACCGTTCACCAGGTAGTGATCGCCCTTGTCCTCTGCGGTGCACTTCATGCCCTGAAGGTCGCTTCCTGCGGCTGGTTCGGTCATGGCAATGGCACCGATGGCCTCTCCGCTGATCATCTTCGGAGCCCACTTCTTTTTCATTTCCTCCGAACCGAAATCGAGGATATATGGCAGCACGATATCGCTGTGCAACGGATACCCCACCGCAGGACCGGCAACACCTGCGCGGCTAAGTTCCTCGGCAAAGATCATGTTGTAGCGGAAGTCTTCAATTCCAAGGCCGCCATATTGCTCTGGCACCTGCATGCACAGAAATCCGTTGGCACCCAGTTTCTCCCAGCTTTCGCGGGTTACCATTTTCTTCTTTTCCCATTCGGCATTGTACGGTACGATCTCCTGGGCTACAAAATCACGCACGGATTGGCGGAACATATTGTGTTCCTCATTGAACATCGGTCTTTCTATGAATTCGGTCATCTTCTGAAATTTGAAATGGAGTCCAAATCTAATTGAATAGCATTAATTCACGCAGTCATCTACATGCGGACAAAAGAAAAGGGCGATACACAGCGTATCGCCCTCTTTAAAAAGCTACTTTCAAATCACTTCTTGGTGATGCGGATGGTCGCGATCCGGTCTTTTCCCTGTAGTAACTGAATCAGGTACTGACCAGAAGCAACTGAAGAAAGTTCGATAGGCAGACGCATTCCTTTCAGGTTTACCTGCATTGGTTCCACAACGGTGCGTCCTAAAAGATCTGCTACGGAAACTGTTGCCTTACCACTCAATGGCCCCACATTCTCAAGTACAATTGTACCGCTGGTAGGGTTCGGGTGTACCAGAAGCCCTTCCAATGCCTTGGCATCAACAATTCCTGTGCTGGTGGTGCACGATTCTACGGTAATTGTCACCTCATCCGTACCCGGACATTCAGGCACATCATAATACGTGTACGTGATCGTCTGGGCTCCAACCCCTGCCGCAGCGGGGTCGAACATATCACCGTTCATACCCGGACCGCTGAAGGTTCCTCCAGATGGATTTCCGGTCAATTGAATCGGACTGTCATCATCGCATAATTGAGTTACGGGTGAGGTGAGAACTGCAACTGGTGATTCGTGTACGGTTACGGTAACATCATCTGTACCTGTGCAGCCACTCGCGTCTGTAACTGTAACTGTGTAAGTAGTAGTGGAACCTGCGGTGAATGTGATGGTCTGTCCGGTAGCAGTAGATCCTAAACCGTTGTCCCAAACATAAGAAGTACCTCCTGTTGCGCTGAGTGTCACTTGATTTCCCTTACAGACATCCTGATCCGGACCTGCATCTGCGGCAGCTGAGCCGTTCTCTATCACCTGCGTCAATGTGGCCTGGCAATTCTGCTGATCGGTAGCCGTTACCGTGTAGCTTCCGGGAGTAAGTCCACTTACTGTCGCTCCTGTCTGAACAGGATTCGTATCCCATTCGTAAGAAACGGTGCCTATGTTGCCTGTTGCAGCCACGGTGATGGAACCACCCGAAACGCCTGCACAATCTCCCTGCATTGTGACAAGACTCAATTCCAATTGACATGTGGCCTGTGAACAGAGTTGCACATCATTGGCACTTGCAATTTCAATCACACCTCCTTCACTGTCCACCACTCGAATAGGCCAGTTACCTGAAGGAGTCACTGTTGTGCCTGTTGCAAAATCAGTCCACCCAAGTACCATCACCGAACATCCTGGCGGGAAAGAACATGGAGGGATCGGAAAAATATCCTGACAAGCGCTGCAATCCTGTACGGAATCCTGTTCACTCCATGTATATGGTCCCGTTCCGCCTGATACGGTGAAATCTCCATTTGCCTCTGCACAGACAGAAAGTGTGGCGCAAGCATTCACATCCACATCTACCGTTGCACTATAGCCACAGCTTAGAGTGTATGTGACAGTATGCGTTCCGGCTCCTGCTACAGACGGATCAAAGGTTCCTGCGTTGGCATCCGTAATTCCGGTACCAGACCATGTACCTGTTGTGGCGCTGGAACAACTGGAACCTACCCCTCCAACTGCTTCCAATGTAATAGGTGCATCTGCTGCACACAACACTTCTACAGGACTGATATCTGCATGGCAGCAGCTGCTGGTAGCCTCAATGCTTACATCGTCTATGTAGTAGTAGGCATACGGATTGATGAACGTACCACCCGGATTGTTGACAATCGTGGTATTGGCATTATTGAAGAAGTTCCCGATCATGAAGTATTGTTCACCACCGGTGGCTACGTAGTTCCACTGCAAACGCACCCAATTTGCCGTATCTGTGATAGCGCCACAGTCGTAATTCAATTGCGGAGTAACATAAATGGCCGAATTGCTTTGTCCCGGACAAGGATTCCGCATGTAGGGCGTATTTCCGAAATAGATCCCCAAGTTATCAGAGGCATACATGACGCTGTTTGCCAAACTCACGTACATGCTCACGCAGTAACTCTGCCCGGCCACAAGTGGCGAAGAGGTGTGTCCCTGAATGTACTCGCGGTATTCATCCAGCGATTCGTGAGTAATGATACCAGCGTGGTGAGTGCCCGTATGCGAATACTGATATCCGAGCATGGAATGCGGCATATTGGTAACAGTTGGGTTGCCAAAAAGAACATTGCACGCAGAAAAAAGGTCCGGAGAGGAGCAACTATCGCCTTGGGGGTTGTTGCTCGCATTGTCCCACGTTCCTACCAGATCTGTGAAGAATCCTTCTCCTCCTGTGTTTGCACAGTTGCTTGAAGTGTTCTCAAAACTCGGGTTCACCACCAGATTCTGTGCCAGCGACTGGAATCCGGTAAAAAGGATGAAGAGAAGGTAAATGTTCTTTTTCATTGCAATGAATGGGGTTACAGTTGGATGATCAAATGTAATGATCGATCAGTAGTGTGATGACCATCCGTTGACATACCACTTGGTCCGTTGGTCTGCTACGTGACCACACACTCTGTACCAAGAATGTTATCTTTCGCTTAATTATTGTGAATCAACAAGTTATGAAATATCGAATCGAAACATATTTTAATTAACGTTGCCCCCTTGAAATCCATTTAGATGAAAATTGCTGTCCTGTCGCGAAACCCAAAGCTCTACTCTACCAAACGATTGGTGGAAGCAGGTGGAAAACGCGGACATGAAATGCTGGTGGTGGATCACGCCAAGTGCGACATCATCATCGAGAAGAAACGCCCGCACATCATATATCAGGGCGAAGAATTGACCGGAATTGACGCTGTCATTCCTCGTATCGGTGCGTCCATCACATTTTACGGAACAGCCGTGGTGCGACAGTTTGAGATGATGAAGGTGTTCTCAGCTGTTGAATCGCAGGCTTTGGTTCGCTCGCGCGATAAGTTGCGCAGTCTACAGATCCTTTCGCGTGCCGGATTGGGTCTTCCCAAAACAGCCTTTACCAATTACTCCAAGAACGTTTCTGAGGTGATCAACCAAGTAGGTGGTGCGCCCTGCGTCATCAAATTGCTGGAAGGCACGCAAGGCGTTGGTGTGGTATTGGCCGAAACGCAGAGTGCGGCCGAATCGGTCCTGGAAGCATTCAATGGACTGCAGGCGCGCGTTATCGTGCAACAGTTTGTGAAGGAGGCCGGAGGCGCTGATATCCGTGCATTCGTGGTTGATGGTGTGGTCGTAGGTGCCATGAAACGACAGGGCAAGGAAGGCGAATTCCGTTCGAACCTGCACCGTGGTGGAACCGCCTCCGTCTACGAACTGACAGATGATGAGGAGAATACTGCGCTGAAAGCCGCCCGCGTGATGGGGCTTGGCGTGGCAGGCGTGGACATGCTTCAATCGAAATCAGGACCGATGATCATGGAAGTGAACTCTTCACCTGGCCTCGAAGGCATAGAGAACGCCACCGGAAAGAACATCGCTGGTAGCATTATCCGATACATTGAGCGCAATGTTTGATTTGAGGTACAAAATATAACAGTACCTTTCGGGCGATCATTCAATCGCCTTTATTTAAAAGCTGTTTTGAGAGAATCTTCCACTCGCTTTTGGAGCTGTATGGTATCTTTTGGGTTTTGTAGACGGCACTGTAGCAACCGTTTACTGTTTTTCCCTCCAGCTCTGCTTCTCATAGTTGTAACCACCATTTCAAAAAGCAAGGGCCAGTCTCAGGTTGAACGTACTGACCGATTGCTCAACACCATTTCTGAATTCCATTTCTCGCCTCGGCCGGTCAATGATGCATTTTCAGCACTTGTTTTCGATGACCTGATGGAAACTCTTGACCCACAGTCGCTCATATTCAGTAAAGAGGATGTGGAGAAACTTCAAGCCTTCCGAAATAAGATCGATGATGACCTCGATGGACATTCAACCGTTTTCATTGAGCAGCTTCAAGCGCTTTATGTTAATAAACTCAATGAAACGGAGACCTTGATTGCAGGTCTTGAGTCAACTCCCATCAATTTGATTGAGAAAGACTCCTTACAACTATCCGATAAACACAGACCCGTTACAGAAAATGAACGCAAACGAAAATGGATACAATGGATAAAACTGCAAATACTGTGGGAAGTTGCTTACATGAACGGGGCAGAAAGAGGTCTTGATGCGTTATCAACAGACTCATTGGAGCATGTAGCACAACAGATTATTCAACGGGAGCAATGTCATTTTAAAACAATTCATGAGGCTGGTGCCAGCATGGAGGATTACGTATTTGACTCTTATTTGCAATCCATTTCAAGTGCCTTTGACCCGCACACCAATTATTTCAATTCCAACGATGAGGCCAAGTTCCAAACACTCATTTCCAAAGAAGCTCCTTCTTTCGGATTTGAGGCTGAAAAAAATAAGGATGGTGAGATAGAGATCATAACGATTTTGCCGGGTGGCCCTGCATGGAATTCGAACGAACTGAATGAAGGAGACATCATTCTTAGCGTTCAAGGTAATGGAAGAAAACCACTGGACCTCAATTGCATCAGCTTAGAGGAAGCTACCGGCTACTTGCTCCAAGCAGATCTGACAAGCGCAACTTTCAGAATTAAAAAAGTAGGGGGAGAATACCGGACCGTTACACTTAAAAAGGAATTGGTAACCCTTTTCAAGAATTCCATTCAAAGTCATATTCTCAGCGGGAAACGAAGAATCGGGTATATGTACCTACCTACGTTCTACGAAGGCAAAGATGGCGCAGGTTGGCTGCCAAACGGCTGTGCCAACGATATCGGAAAGGAACTCATACGATTGGAAAAGGAGAAAATCGATGGCCTCATCTTGGATCTGCGAGACAATGGAGGCGGGTCAATGCTTGAAGCTCTGCGCTTAGCTGGAATTTTCATTGATTTCGGTGCCCTGTCCGTTGCCAAATACAAGAATTTGGAGCCAGAGACCATGAAGGATATGAGCAGGGGAATGGCCTATACCGGTCCGCTCCTGGTACTGGTAAATGAATTTAGCGCATCTGCCTCTGAACTTTTCTCTGCCTGTATTCAGGATCATAAGCGTGGGGTAATAGTTGGGTCCAAAACATTTGGCAAATCGACCATTCAGCAGGTGGTTCCACTTAAGGCGACCGAAAAAGGAGGGGAATTCGTAAAACTCACCATTGGGCAGTTTTATCGCATAACAGGCGAAAGTATTCAGCAAGTTGGGGTTATTCCCGATATAGCCCTACCGAGCGCATACAGCGACAAAGAGATAGGAGAACGCTTCTACCCTTCATGTCTTCCAGCAGGTACAGTAGACAAAAAAACGTATTACACACCATGGAAAACCTCCGCTTCCGTTGTAGAACTCCAAAAACTCAGTGACGAACGTGTATCAACCGATTCAGCGTTCATCGCCATCGTGAATTCGGAACAGAAGAAAGATTCCCTCAACACAATTCCTTTGGATGTAGATGGTTTTCGATACTATTTTGAAAAATTGAAGAAGCGTGGTCAGGCAACTGCAGACACAGAATTCAAAGCGAGTGATAGGTACGATGTGGTCATTCCATCATATCGAGACCTAAAACTGGAAACCGAAAGCCTTTCCCAAAAGATGGACGAAGAGATTCGTCAGTGGATATCAGAAGATATTTACATATCCGAAGCTTACAACATCATTACAGACATCATTAATCTATCATCAACTAAATAATTGTAAATGAAAACATCTCGACTACTGAGCATCATGCTTGTCTTATCCTTGGTTTCAACCGAGGTTGCGGTTGCCCAATCTTCAGGCTCAGCCGTAGAACATATGACCCAAATAACCACACCATTCGGCTCTTTCAAGAAGGAATTGTGGCAATACTTGAAATCTGTAACCCAAGGAAAAAGCGCACGGAAAGTTGAAAAGACCCGTAAAAAGCTGATAGAACAACTTGAAACTGTGAGCAAAGACCTAAAAAAGATATCTGCCTTTGAGGGAGATGCATCACTCAAAGATGCCGCAAGCGACTATATGCAGCTGACCACAACTGTCCTGAAAGAAGATTACGCCAAAATTGTTGACATGGAAGCCATTGCAGAACAATCATATGACGCAATGGAAGCTTACATGATGGCCAAAGAACTTGCTAACGACAAGTTAGATGAAGCCTCGGACAAGTTGAACGCTGCGCAAAACGTTTTTGCCGGAGCCCACAACATCACCCTTTTGGAATCTGAAGATGATGAACTGACCAAAAAGATAAAAAGCGCAAGCGAAGCATTGAAATACTACAATGCAGTTTATCTCATCTTTTTCAAACCCTACAAGCAAGAGGCCTATGTGCTGGATGCGCAGCAGCGGGAAGACATGGGTAGTTTTCAACAAACCGTCAATGGTTTAAAGGTAGATGCGGAAGAAGGTCTGGCGAAAATTGATGGACTGGACATCTACAAGGGCGATGCGTCTTTAAAGGTGGCCGTCAAACATATTCTGGATTTTTATCAGACCGAGGCTGAGAAAGACTTTCCAAAAGTGGCAGACTTTCATTTGAAACGTGATGAGTTTGATAAGCTGCGAGCCGCTATTGAAGGGATGCGTGAGTCGGAACGTACAAAAGCCGATATTGATAAGTACAACAAAGCTGCGGAAGAGTTCAATGCAGCCATAAAGTCGTACAATGAGGACAATCAGGCATTAAATGAAAAACGTGCGAAATACCTGAACAGGTGGAGCGAAGCCGTGGACCAATTCCTAAGTGCCCACTCGAAGTAACCCTTGTTTCGAATTTGAAGACCGTCAAACTTTGGTTTGACGGTCTTTTTTTAACTGAAAATTACCAATGAACTTACTTCGCCCCTAATTACCTCGTAAACACCCACGTCTCTCCGTCCGAAAGGTTCTCGTCAAAACAGTAACCACCATCTGAGAAGTTCTTCAGGTCTTCAGCCTTGTTGATGCGGTTGCGGAGAATGTAGCCCGTCATCATGCCGCGCGCCTGCTTGGCGTAGAGGAAGATCACCTTCAATTGCCCGTTCTTCAGGTCTTTGAACACAGGTGTAATGACCTTGCCTTTCAGCTTCTTGGTATTCACTGCCTTGAAATATTCGCCACTGGCGAGGTTGCAAAGCGTGTCGTTCCCTGAGGCTTCCAAGGCCGCGTTCAAGCGGTTTGTGATCTCATCTCCCCAAAACCCATAGAGGTCTTTCTTGCCACGAACGGAAAGCTTCGTTCCCATCTCCAAACGGTAAGGTTTTATCAGATCCAACGGGCGCAGCAGCCCGTGTAGCCCGCTGAGAATACGCAGATGGTCCTGCGCGTATTTCAGATCGGTAGGCGTGAGTTCTTCATTCTTCATTCCCTGATACACATCGCCTTTGAAAGCAAGGATGGCCTGACGCGTCTCCCCTTCCGTGAAATCGGGCGTCCAATTGGCATAGCGTTCCGCGTTCAGATTCACCAGATTGGTACTCAGGTCCATCAACTCCCCTATCTGCTTCTTCGATGTCTTTTGGAGCTTATTGATAAGCTGTGCCGAGCGGTCCAATCCTTCGGGAATGGTGAATTCTTCGGTACAGGTTTCAGATGCGTAGTCGAGTTTTTTGGCGGGTGATATAACGGTGATCATTCAATTAGTAATGATGAATTATGAATTAGAAATGATGGACTAAAGTCCGAGGACCTGTGTTCCCTGATTGAACACCACATCTACCGGGATGTTCGCTTCCTTCAGTCGGTCGAGGTCGGCCTGCAGGTCTTGCGGAACGTTGCCCATCACATCCATCAGATTGATGACACCTTCCTTGTCGCCATCTCCCTGAAGCTTCAGGATGAGTTCGCTCAGCGAGTTCATGGCCTCCTGCATGCGTTCGAAATTGACGCGGTACTTACCGTGTTCCTTCGTAAACGCACCATGCTCCTTAAAGTAGTTGAACCGGACCATATTTGCCCGTCCATGCGCGCTGCTGGCCCCGAAACGCACGCTTCGGAAAATGCCTGCGAGGAAGGTCACGTAATTGTCCATCACGGTTCCTTCGGTGATCTCGCCCATCTCGTAAAGCTCCGTTACCATGTAGAGCCCCAGAATATCGGCCTTGCCTTCTTCCAAGGCTGAGAACTCTTCCTGTAGTGCTTCCCGAACCGTTCCCTTACCGCTGAGCGTGTTCTTGATGCCCAGTCCGTGCGCCACTTCGTGGAACATGGTATTTCCGAAGAACGCTTCGAACGTGATGTGCTTCAACTGGTCTTCCACGATCAACTCCTTGGCAATGTCCACCAGGATCTTATCGTACTTGGCGCGCATGGCATTCTTCAGTTGCAACCTGCGCGTTCCCTTCTCCAATTGCACGTTCTCATCGTTCGGAAGATTCACGGCTATGGTCTTACTCCCTGCGTTGCAATCGCCCGCATAATAGACCACGTCATACGCACCCAGCTGCGAATCGCGGCCTGGTTTCTCGGTCTTGTATTCCAATGGCACGGGAAGCCCTTCCTGCAATTTGGGCAGCAATGCAGCGTATTTCGCCAATCGCTTCGTCCATTCCTTGTCCTTTACAAGCACATACGCCTCGTGCGCAGCCTTGTAGTTGTAAAGCTTGTCCTCGTAATTTTCAATGGGTCCGATGATGCAATCCAATCCGTTCTGCGTCATATCCATCCATGCAATGTCGCTGGTGTAGTATTCATCCGAACGCAACGCCTTGGCACGCTCGGTCAGATATTTCCTGAATTCTTTCTCTTTGGTGATGGTGGCTGCGCTATCGAGCAGATCGGCTGCGCGGTTCACCTGCTCGGCAAAACGCTCATGGTACCATTCGGTCTGGAGTTTTCCTTCCGCATCGCGCTTCACGAAGGTGTAAAGCGAGGTCTTGTCAGCGTTGTCCCACGACTCAAACTCCTCTTTGGTCATATCGGTCGGGTAGAATCCCGAACCGAGCGGCTTCTCGCCCACCCCGTCAATGAAAGGTTTGTCGCCATCCAATCGGTCCCACGGACCGTAGTTGATCTCGGCATAGCTACGAAGTTGCGCATCGGCAATACTCGAAAGCAGTGCATCCTTGTCTCCGTAGGCTTCCTGCCAGAAAAGGCCGTCCATGATCTTGGCAGCCTCGATCAGGATCGGGATCACCGCCTTCTCATCTTCGGTAAGCTGCGAAACATCGGTGGTAAGTGTGAATTCGGTGTACACGTTCGAATAGTCTGGAGTGGTGGGTTTCTCTTCCTGCGGTTGTTCCTGCTTTGGCGCTTGCTTGCATCCAGCAACAAGTGCTGCGCTAAGAATGAGATAGGATAGCTTCTTCATTGCGGTAGATTTCACGTCAAATATGAGGATTTACAGGAAGCATTGGAATCGGATGAAGTTGAAACCCTCAGAGATTCTAACTTAGCCAGCCATTATGAGACCCGATGAGATAGATTATGTGGCCTTTGCCCTGCTTCTGCTGCGTTGGTTTGCCATCATTTTCGTCATCTACATCATCTTCATTTTCCTTCTGCGATTTTCCAACTATTACAAGATCAAGAAATGCCCGAACTGTTCGGGTGAACTGAAACGGGCGCAGCGCACAGCTGGCGACCGCCTGTTGAAAACCCTCACATTCGGTATTCTGCCTGTGAAGCGGTACCGCTGCTACACCTGCTATTGGGAAGGACAGGCGTTTGAGATCAAGGACAGAAAGAGGTCGAGTGCCTTTAAGGACGAGACTGAAGAAGACCTATAAACGCATCCATTGAAGTTCAACGGCATCAACGTGCGGATAAGTCCGCTGGCGAAATTGGGCAAGAATGTCCGCATCGGAGATGATACCGTCATTTACGACCATGTGGTGATAGGCGACAACACCACCATTGCCAACAACTGCGTAATAGGAGAACCGACATCGGACTACTACCGAACGGAGGAATACGAGAACCCGACCACCGAGATCGGCCCCGATTCGTTGATCCGCAGCCACAGCATCATTTACGCAGGTGTGAGCATCGGCTCAGATTTCGAAACGGGCCATCGCGTCACCATTCGCGAAGCATCGGTGATCGGCAACCATTGCCGTATTGGAACGGGTTCTGACCTTCAGGGCTTCTTGGAAATGGGCAACCATTGCCACCTGCACAGCAATGTTCATCTGTGCCAGTATTCCACGCTGCGCGATTTCGTGTTCATCTACCCGAACGTGGTGCTTGCCAACGACACCCATCCACCAACCGAAATGGTGAAAGGACCGACCATCCACAGCTACACGCAAGTGGGTATTCAATCATCCATTGTGGGAAATGTGACCATCGGTGAGAACTGCCTCATCGGGGCGCATTCGCTGGTGCTGGAGAGTTTTGACGACTCCTCGCAATTGTTCGGCAGCCCAGCCAAATGGATAGCGGACGTGCGCGACCTGACCGATGACAACGGCCAACCACTCTACCCATGGAAAGACCGCTTTATGCGTGGCATGCCATGGGCAGATGAGTGAAGAATCGGTTGATCGATCGTTGAGATCTTTTCCCGTTTTTCCTTGGCATCCACCTGTGGCACAGATACTTTTGGGTCCGTGGAAAAGGAAAGCCTTCTCAAAGAGATCATGGAAGAGGTTGAAGACCTCAACCGTTCCATCAAGGAACTCTGTCCAGAGATCATCTCTACCAGCATCTACCCTTCCATTGCCGATCAGGAAGATGATATGAGCCGCCTCATTGACCACAGGATCAAACTCTTAACCAAGAACTCGAAGGTCAAATCCGACCCCGACAAGGAATAGTTTCCCATGTTTGATAAAATGAAACAGCTCCAGCAGATGAAGGAGCAGATGGATGCTGCCAAAGAGCGCATGGACAACATTTCGGTGAAAGGCGAATGCCAAGGCGTGACCGTGATCTCGAGCGGTAACCGCAAGATCAAGGAAGTGATCATTCCGAAGGAGATCTACGAGAATGCCGACAACGAGGAAATTGCGGAACTTGTACTGATGGCCACCAATCAGGCGCTGGCGAATGCCGAAGGTGTTTTCGAAAGCGAGATGCGCGGCATGGCCGGAGGTATGATGGGTGGGCTCGGCCTGTTCTGATGCTCGCGTCTTTATCACCGTCACCCTGAACTTGTTTCAGGGTCTATTTGGGTTCAAATGCTGATCCACCTCAAGCGGACAGCATGACAGATCAGCTGGCCACGGTCGCCTCAATACTTTCCCAAAGCAAATTGGCCGTGCGCTGCCACGTGAAGAGCTTGGCGCGTTCCTTCCCGCTTGCTATCAGCTGTTTTCGCAACGCTTCTGAATTGGAAACTTCCAGCATGGCATTGGTGATGGCCGCCACATCATACGGATCGACCACCAAGGCGGCATCGCCCGCTATCTCGGGCATGCTGGTGGTGTTGGCAGTGATCACGGGTACTTCGGCCTGAAACGCCTCGATGATCGGAATGCCGAACCCTTCGAAGGTGCTCACATACACATTGGCCACGGCTGCCGACAGCAATCCGTTGAGGTCTTCATCGGACACGCGGCCCGCGAATATCACCTCGTCCTTATGCTCCATCGCGTCCAGCGCATGCTGCATGGAATCGGTCCACCACTTGCGGTTGCCCACCAATACGAACTTGAACGGTGTTTCCTGCTCCTTTCTGAATTGGTCGTAGGCGGCCAACATGCGCTCGATGTTCTTGCGCTGGTGGATGGAACCCACGTAGATGAAATAAGGCGTTCCTGCTGTCCACGTGTTCCTCACGGCACGTTTCTGTTCCTCGTTGATGGGACTGAACCGTTCCGAAACCCCGTTGTAAACCACATCTATCTTCTCCAACGGAATATTGTACTGCTTGGCAATATCGTGCTTGGAGAACTCCGAAACCGTGGCGATGCGCTTGGCCTTCTGCGCATACTGCCAGAAATAACGGTTGTAGAACCACGCATGCGATCGGGCAAGGTCCTGCGGGTTGTGCACGAAATTGAGGTCGTGGATGACGGGCAGGCTCACCACATCCGACCGCAGGGAGAGAAACCCATCGGGCGAAAGGAACAGGTCGGGTTTTAATCTTTTGAGCACCTTGGGCAGGGAGAGCTCGAACCACACGTGCCAGAGAACGGGATGGCGCGCGGGTGGCGCCACCACCACGGGTGTCACGTTCTTGGAGAATACGAACTCCTCGTCATACGCCCTATCGAATATGAAGAAGAACTCGTGCTCGGGATGCGCTGCGGTCATGTGGCGGAGGGTTTCGGCCGTAAACCGTCCCAGACCCTCCAGTTTTCCCTTCAGCAATAGCCGTGTATTGACCGCAATTCGCACGGCAGCAATGTAATAAAAGCTCTACTGCCGTGGTCTGTCACTTTCAACTCACCCCCTGCTTGGCAATATGTGTGCACTCCCAAGAAACCTTGACCGAACAGGGCAGGACAAAAAGGCTCTTCCTTCGTCAGGGAAACAAGCGGAAAATGTCGCAACCTCTATCTGTTTCGCTGAGGAACGAAGCGTCTCGGCTTTCCAGATGATTACATCCGGCAGGAAACAATAGACATCGGCTTTCACCGTCTTGGTGTATTACATTTGCCAACGGCCATGCAGCGGAAATTCCTATCCAACCTCGCGTTCCTACTGTTTCTCAACCTGCTGGTGAAACCGTTCTGGATCTTCGGCATTGACCGTGTGGTGCAGAACGAAGTGGGTGCCGAAGCCTACGGTTCGTACTTCGCGCTGTTCAATTTCGCCCTCATCCTCAATATTCTGCTCGATCTGGGCATCAGCAACTTCAACAACCGCAACATTTCGCAGCATCAGCATTTGCTGGGCAAATACTTCCCACGCATTGTGGCGCTGCGACTGCTGTTGGCCATCGCATACTTCATCATCTGCCTGCTGGCTGCCTGGTTTCTCCACTACTCCGAAGCGCAACTGCAAATGCTGGGGCTGCTCTGCTTCAACCAGTTCCTGCTCTCGTTCATCCTGTTCCTGCGGTCCAATATTTCGGGCTTGCACCTGTTCAAGATCGATAGCACCATCTCCATCCTCGACCGCCTGCTGATGATCGTCTCCTGCGGATGGATACTGTGGGCCGGCAACCGCACGCAGCCCTTTCAGATAGAGTGGTTCGTGTACCTGCAAACCGCCTCGTACGCCATTACCGCGCTGGCTGCGCTTGGTGTCATTCTCAAATACGGAAACGGTTTTTCCTTCGGGTGGAACCTTTCCATCCTGCGGGTCATCCTCAAGCAGAGTCTGCCGTTCGCATTGCTCATTCTGCTGATGAGCATTTACGGTCGCATCGATTCGGTGCTGATAGAACGCCTGTTGCCCGATGGCAAAACGCAGTCGGGAATCTACGCGCAGGCCTTCCGCCTGCTGGATGCCAGCAACATGATGGCCTACCTGTTTGCGGGGCTGCTGCTGCCCATGTTCTCGCGCATGATCAAGCTGAAAGAGGACGTGGTGCCGCTGGTACGCGTTTCCATGAAACTCATCCTCATTCCCGCGTTCACCTTGGGCATCATCTGCCTGTTCCATGGGCGCGAACTGATGGGGCTGATGTACCACGAACATGCCGAGGAGGCTGCCACCGTGCTGGCCACGCTCATGTTCTCGCTCATTCCCATGGCGGGGGTATATGTGGTGGGCACGCTCCTTACGGCCAATGGCAGCCTCAGACACCTCAACACCATTGCGTTGGTAACGGTGGTTGTAAGTGTGGTGTTCAACCTCATCTTCATTCCGAAATATGGGGCTTACGGGGCGGCCATCACCTGCCTTACCACCCAGACCATCGGATTCCTATTGCAGTTGGCCGTGGGCATCCGCACCTTCCGCATGAAACTGACGGGCAGCTTTGCCATGCTGGCGGGCGCCTCCCTGTTGGTGGCCGTCAGCGCCTACTTCCTGCGTTCGCAGTCGTGGCAAGTGGCCGCCATCCTTACCCTTGTGGTGGGGGGCATCCTCACCTTGGCCTCCACCGCCACCGAACTGAAGACCATTCGGGAATCGGTTTCCTGACAGCACCCTGCTTTATTTGAGGAAGGTTCGGAACCAGAGTCTGTTCAATAAACTGTGTCAGTTCTCAGATAGATAGACTTGATAACCAGATAGACACAGAAAAATGGAAGAAATAGAGAAAGACAGATTCAATTACACCACCTATGAGAAGGAGGCGATAGAGAAATTGAAGAACGGAACTGGGCGGCAAGCACTTCGTCCTTGCCCCGATGCTCAAGCGGTTTCTGCAGCCACCATGCATGGCTACCCGCCCACCATCCACCATAAAGTCGCGATGAATCGCGTCTCTACAGGTTCTATGCTGTCGGTGCTTGCAACTCACCCCTGACTCCTGATCGGAGTCTTTCCCCTCTCTTCGCGAAGAGAGGGGTGGCGCTTCGAGCGAAGGGAGAAGTGACGGGGAGAGTTTGTAACGGTCGGCAGCTTCAAACGCATTATCTTTAGCGGAAAGGGTTGGGGTAATTGAAATGAGACATTTACTGGCAATTTATTACATGACGGTTACCATTGTTTTCTTGATGGCTTGCCGAGAATCGGAATCCAATTCCGGAAAACTCGATAGTGAAGATGAAGTTTTAAAACAGCAGAATGAACCATTGCCAATCGACACGATTACCGAAAATAGATACGCGTATATAAAAAGCTTTGAACTGGTAGGTTCGGATATTTATATCCAAGCCGATTATGTTGACTATTTATCTGGTCAAGAAGCTATGGAGGCTGAAAGGCGAGACCAAGCCTATTTTATAGACGGCAATGACACGATAACGAATATTACTGATGGTTACTACATATCAAATGTGAATCCAAAACTCAGGACGTTCATATTAGGGTCAAACTTATCCGTTGAGTACATAATAGACGACAATGGCACACAAAGATTACCTGAATCAAAGCCGCTTGACGTGAACCGAATTGAAAGTTATATCCATGCAGAAACCCTTTTGTTTCTTCATGTATCAAACGGAACAATCACGCGAATTGACGAACAGTTCATTCCGTGAAAAACAAACAACCACCCCCCAAGCCCAATGCCTATACCGTTACCAATAAAGACGCGATGCATCGCGTCTCTACCGGTTCTGCGCTGTCCGTGCGCTGTCCGTGCGCGGGTCAGTCCGAGTGTCCGCCTGTGGCGGATGTATCGAGGACCGTGCGGAGGCCGACCCACGCCAACGGAGCATTGACGCACCAACGCATTATCTTTAGCGGAAAGGGTTGGGGTAATTGACATG
>WGMW01000048.1 GCA_016124845.1 Flavobacteriales bacterium | reverse complement strand
TAAAAGGTACGCCGGGGATAACAGGCTGATCTCCCCCAAGAGCTCACATCGACGGGGAGGTTTGGCACCTCGATGTCGGCTCGTCACATCCTGGGGCTGGAGCAGGTCCCAAGGGTTGGGCTGTTCGCCCATTAAAGTGGCACGCGAGCTGGGTTCAGAACGTCGTGAGACAGTTCGGTCTCTATCTGTTGTGGGCGTTAGAAATTTGAGAGGACCTATCTTTAGTACGAGAGGACCGAGATGGACAGACCTCTAGTGTACCTGTTGTGGCGCCAGCTGCATCGCAGGGTAGCTATGTCTGGATGAGATAAGCGCTGAAAGCATCTAAGCACGAAACTCGCCTCAAGATTAGATTTCTTTTAAGGGTCGTTAGAGACGATGACGTTGATAGGTTGCAGGTGTAAAGGCAGTAATGTCAAAGCCGAGCAATACTAATTACCCGTAAGCTTTTACAAACCGTTGTGATTTAGAATTACGATATATTTTCTTCCTCCTATGTCAAGGTTAACCGTAAGGTTGATCTAAGGCTTTAAGGTGACTATTGCGGTGAGGTCCACCTCTTCCCATTCCGAACAGAGAAGTTAAGCTCACCAGCGCAGATGGTACTACAGTAACATGTGGGAGAGTATGTCGTTGCCTTAATTTATTTCAAACCCCGATCAATAATATTGGTCGGGGTTTTTTGTTTGATGTACTTTCGGGCGTTGTGGCTTTTAGCAGTAGAATCGCACTCTTTCTTTTCCTTCTAACTGTTGTTGGAGTTCCACTTGATGGGGTCTCCCAGTCGTTGCGTGATAAGTTTCAAATTGATTCACTATTCCCATCTAATGTATCCGATACGCTGAATGTAAAGGAGTATCAGTTCAATGATTGGGTTTACGGTGGTGAAGGTGTTTACGGACTCAATGAGTTGGGTGGCGTTCAGAATTATCATCCACTCTACAAAGACTCTTACATTAGGAATGACCTTGGCAACATTGGCTCGGCCGATTATGTTGCCTTGTTCGATTATGATAGGTCTTTCGGGTTTCATTTCCGTTCTGGTAGAAAGGGTTTTTGGAAATCAATAGCCGACAGGAAGATTCTTCTGTCGGAAAAAATGTTCTCGAACGTCCAGTATTCCAATGGTGCGAATAGAGAGAATTATCTGATGGCAAATCTGACACGGGGATTCGGGAAATTCGTGAATCTGGGTGTCAGCTTCAATAGGATCAATACGCTCGGATTCTATAGTCGACAGAAGCAGACGATTACGGATATGACCATTTACGGTACTGTAAGATCGAGGGACAACCGTTACATGGCTGCTGTGATGTTCGATTACTCCAATCTCCTGTCTCAAGAAAATGGTGGCATCGCAAACGATACGGTATTTGAAGAGAATTTGACCACTGCGAGAAACTTCATCACGGTCAATCTTAACCAATCGAGTAACCATTGGAAGGGATTTGAGGTGGGGCTGGAGCAACGTTTCTTTTTGATGAAACAGGATTCGACCGTAGGAAAGCGTGGTTACCGACCTGCGATTTCGCATAGTTTTTCGGCTGCTCGACACAGTATGGTTTATGAAGGTTCGCAGGCGGATCTTTCCTTCTACCAGAATATTTACATGGATTCGACAGGAACTTATGATTCCACGAACCTATTATCAGTTACCAATGCGTTGCGATTTGAACTTGTGAAATCTGATTCTGTGGTTGCGCGAACACTCAATCGGCTGGCGGTTGGGGTGCAGCACGACCACATTCGTGTGTCGTACGATTCGAATTATGTGGATCACATCAATAACCTTTCGGTGTTGGGAATTGCTGATGGGAAGCTCTTTGGGGCTGTGGATTGGCATGCCAACGGGAATTTCATGTGCTATGGTTACAATATTTGGGATCTGAAAGTGAATGGCCAGTTCGACTACCGATTCGGTGGTTCCAAGTTCTCGGCCTTTGTGGATTACTCCCTGTTTCGGCCTGATTATATCACGGCCAATTATCAGAGCAACCATTTCGTTTGGAATAACAATTGGGTTCAGACGCAGCATTGGAAAACGGGTCTGGTTTACGAGCAGCGGAAACTTCGTTTCAAAGGCTACTTCACCTACCATCTTTTTGACAATCTGGTGATGTTTGGGACGGATAAGTTACCATATCAGAGCAAGGCTGTGGATCAATTGATGGTATTCAGAGCGGAGGAGCATTTCAGGATGCGGTGGTTCCACCTGTTGGTGCACGGAGCTTTTCAATGGAAGCTGACGGGCGATGATATTCGTGTTCCGTTGGCGTTGGGACGCGGTATTTTCTATTACCAGAATGACCTCTTTAAGAAGAAACTTCGACTGCAGGTGGGGGCGCAGGTGAGTTATGCCACGAGCTACTACGCAAATGCTTACAATCCTGCTCTTTCCGATTTCTACATACAGAATGCGAAGCAGGTGGGGAATTACCCTTTTATCGATGCTTTTCTCAATTTACGCGTGAAAAAACTGCGGATGTTTGTGAAGTTTACGCACATCAATTCAGGATGGATGGGTTACCGCTATTACCATGTTCCGCATTATCCTGTGAATGATTTTGCCTGGCATTTCGGGATTAACTGGGCGTTTTTGGATTGATATGGTAGATTCCTGAAGAGGAAGGATTTTCTCACGCAGAGAAACAGAGAAAATTGTTCGCTTCGCTCATGTGGGTCTCGCGAAGGCGCAAAGGGTTGGTTCGCTTGGCTCACGGATGGTTTGCACAGAGAGTTTTGGAGAAGTGGAGATGCACGGAGGTTCGCTTCGCTCACGCTTGTTTCACACAGAGAGACAGAGGGGCAGAGAAAAATTGTTCGCTTCGCTCATGTTAATCTCTCGCGAAGGCGCAAAGGCGCGAAGGGTTGGAATATTTAGTTCACGCAGAGATGCAGAGAACGTTACCGTTATCAAGTCTTCTGCTTCTTCTTCTTTGCGGCTGGGAAAAGGATATTGTTCAGGATGAGTCTGTAGCCTGGTGAATCTGGATGAAGATTAAGATCTGTGGGTGGGTCGCCCACGTAGTGCTGGTAATCTTCGGGGTCGTGACCACCGTAGAAGGTCCATTGGCCTTTACCGAGCGTGCCATGAATGTACCTTGCTTCCTGCAATGATTTGTTCTCTCCCATAATGAGCACATCGGGTTTGATGAACTGCTTACGGAATGACGTGGTCTGTCCCATGAACCCTTTAATGATCTGCTGATGGTTCTGGCAGAGCATGGTTGGAACGGGATCCCACTTGGCAGAAAACTCGAACAGCGCGAAGAAGTCGGTCTTTTCGGTGACCTTGCCCTGACGTGATTGTGTGGCATCGATGTTTGAGAATTCATATTGCGCAGGGTCAGTAATGAGCTGGAATTTCTCAAACGCCACGCAGTTCTCGTAGTCGAGCTGACTATTGTAATTCGGTGTGGTGCCATCGCCATCGAACATCGATTCGCAGATATCGAGTTTGTGGGCTGAAAGGGCGATGTCGTAAGAATCAGTACCAGAACACATGGCGAAGAGGAATCCTCCACCCACCGTGTATTCCTTGATTCTGTTGGCAACGGCCAATTTGAGTTCGGAAACTTTATTGAATCCGTTTCTGCGGGCCATTTCCTCCGAATATTTTACCTGCTCGATGTACCAAGGCGCGTTACGGTAATGCGCCCAAAAGCGGCCGTACTGTCCTGTGAAATCCTCATGATGCAGGTGCAGCCAATCGTAGAGTAGGAGTTTTCCATCGAGCACCTCATCATCATACAATACATCGTACGGAACCTCCGCATACGTGAGTACAAGTGTCACGGCATCATCCCATGGTTGCTTGTTCTTAGGACTATAAACCGCAATGCGTGGCGGTTTTTCGAGTTTGGCGACATCCATGTTCACTTCAGGGTCGGCAATTTCGGTGAGGATGGCAGTTGACTGTGCATCCGCAATGATCTCATAACTCACGCCACGGATAACACACTCATTCTCAATCTCCTTGGCGTATTTGCACATGAAGCTTCCACCACGATAATTGAGCAGCCAATCGACCTCAACATCCGCTTTCAGGATCCAATAGGCAATTCCATACGCTTTGAGATGATTCTTCTGCGACTCATCCATAGGAATGAGCAGATAAGCGGCCATGAGTTGGCTGCTCATCAGAACCGTTACAAGCGTAATTGCAAACGATTTAAAAAACCGATTCGTCATCATCTTCCAGGTCGTCAAGGTCATCCATACGCGACATCTTCGTCATTACGTTCGGGTTCGAATCGAACGCACTTGATGGCTGCATGGCACTTGGGCCGCTTGCCAAGCTGAACTCAGGGTCATCGTAATTGGTGAACTTGGCCAAATTGTTAATGAAACGCAGCGGAACGGTTCCTGTTGCGCCACTACGGTGTTTTGCAATAATTAACTCGGTAAGACCTTCGGTCGGAAGGTTGGTTTCTTCTGAAACTTCAATGCCGTAGTATTCTGGTCGGTAGAGGAACATGACCATATCGGCATCCTGCTCAATGGCTCCAGATTCACGAAGGTCGGAAAGCATGGGACGCTTGGTTCCACCACGCGTTTCCACGGCACGGCTCAACTGCGAAAGTGCAATAACAGGAACTTCCAGCTCCTTGGCCAAGCTCTTGAGCGACCGCGAAATGGTACTGATCTCCTGTTCGCGGTTTCCTTTAAGACTGGAACCAGCCGTCATCAACTGCAAGTAATCGATGATGATCATCTGAATGTCGTGCTGTGCTTTCAATCTTCGGCACTTGGCGCGCAGTTCGAACACAGACAATGCTGGCGTATCATCAATAAATATCGGGGCATCGCTCAACTGCTTGAGCGAGGCGTGCATGTGTTCCCAATCGTTCTTGTCGAGCTGACCTTTTTTCAGCTTGTCGCCAGGAATTCCAGATTCGCTGGAAATGAGACGGTTGACCAATTGCACCGAGGCCATTTCCAAGGAAAACAGTGCGATGGGACGTTTGAAATCGACTGACATGTTGCGCGCCATGGAAAGCACGAATGCTGTTTTACCCATGGCAGGACGAGCGGCAATGATCAGCAGATCTGACTTCTGCCAGCCGTTGGTCATTTTGTCCAACTCGGTAAAACCGGTTGGCACGCCCGTTATACCGCCATCCTTGCTGGCAGCTTCTTCCACTTCCTGAAGTGCCTTTTTTACCAACACGCTCATCGTGTCATAACTCTTGCGAAGGTTTCCTTCAGCTACCGCAAACAGACTCGCTTCGGCCTTGTCCAAAAGATCCAGCACGTCTGTTGTGTCTTCGAATGCTTCGTGATAGGTGTCTCCCGAAACTCGGATAAGCTCACGCTGAATGAATTTTTGCCCAATGATCCGTGCGTGGAACTCGGCATTGGCGGAAGAGGCCACGCGGTCGGTGAGTTGGCTAACATAATAAGGGCCGCCCACGAGGTCGAGACTTCCTTCTTTTTTCAGCCAGTTGGTAACTGTAAGGATGTCTATCGGTTCGCTTTTGCTGAAAAGGTCAGTGATGGCCTCGAAGATCTTTTGGTGTTCGATACGGTAGAAACTCTCAGGTTTCAGAATCTCGACCACATCATTCAATGCATCGCTCTCAAGCATCAGTGCTCCGAGAACCGCTTCTTCGAGGTCGCTTGCATTGGGTGGAACTTTCCCGTGTTCCAGACCAACGCGTGGTTGTGTGTAAGTAGATGGTTTCTGTCTTCGCTGCTTTGTCTCCTGCGCCATTGTCACTCAAGTCATTTTATCTCCCCAGGCGTTGTCGAACCTGATGTTGGTTGTGTTCTATCTGTTGTTTAACTACTTGTGCCACCATGAAGAACGTGGCACCGAGCAGGATGGCAAGTACCAGGTAAGCAAACACATTCTTGCGATTCTTTTTCCAATATCGCTTGAACTTGTAACCGCGCGGGCGCCTCTTTATTTTGACCCGCTGTCGGTATTTTATCCGAATTTTTTGCTTCTGCCGTCCACTTGATGAGGACGACTCTTCTGGATTTTTACTCACTTTCTCCCTGCCATTTTATTGCCCGATTGCAATTCAACAAATTAACATTTAAAAAAGGGTTTTCATAGAAGATACTTATCCAAACATTGATCGTTGATAGCAAGTGGATAACTTTATACCATGCGATTTTGGCCTCGGACAATCCTGATTTTCAGCCTTTTTCTGGTAGCACTTTACGCGTGTCGGAAGAAGGACGAGGTTTTTCCGAAAGTTGAAATTCTTCAGCCTGCTGAGAATGCGGCATTTCAGGTCTTCGATACCATCCACGTGAGTTTTTCAGTTTCGGATGAAACGGAACTGGTTTCGGTCACCGTTCAGTTGATCAATTCAGATCTTATTCCCGCTGGAGCGCAGCAACATGTGGCAGTTCCGAGCAGCAGCTTTTCGGGCTCTGCCGATCTGATCATCAGCGATAAACTCCTCCCTTCTGGAGTCTATTATGTGGAGGTGGCAGCAAGCGATGGCCCCAATGAGGAGAAGGCGTTTCAGAAGATTACCGTCAATGCGCTGCACAAGCAACGGAAGGCCATTTACTGTGCGTTGGCATCTGGAACGATTTCAAAAGTGGATTCGCTTTTTCAAGGAAGTTCGCCTTGGTTGCAACTGGGGCATGATCTGAAAAAAATGGTGGTTAATTCCTTGAAAGACCGCCTGACCTGCATCGGAAATTATTCTACGGAGATTGCCAGCTACAATATCGGTTCTGCTTCACAGGTCTGGTCAGATAATGCCTTTTTTGTTTCGCAGGTGCAGCGCTACACCGATCTGCTTGCATACAAGAATGACATCTATGTCGGCTGGTACGATCAGGAGGTTCGAAGCTACAGTCTTTCAGGTTCGCTGGGTTGGGCCCGGCAAACGGGTAATTACAGGCCAGAGCTCATCTATGCAGATGATAATTATCTGGTGATCGAGATGGAACTTTTGGGTGCGAACGATCACTTCATTTTCGTGTATCAGGCAACAACCAAAGCGTTACTTTGGCAGATGGATATTCCGATGGATGTGAAGTCGATCTGTGGTTTTGATGAGAACGAGGTAGTTCTTTTTGGCAACGATAACGGAAATGCCAAAGTGTTGCTTTACGACATGTCGAACAACAGTTGGTGGCAACCTCGGCAGCTACCTGTCGGAGAAGTGATCACTGCCACCAAAATGGAAGGAAAAACGTACGCCATTTCTCATCAGGACGGTATTTACGCTTACACCTATTCACCAAACTATCTGAATCTGATCAAATCTGGAGGTCTTTATCAGGATGTGAGCTATGACGAGGACAAAGGCACCTTGATCGCGGCTACTGGAAACACATTGGAGGAAATGAGCATTCAGGGGCAATTGCTCGGAACGGTTGTGCAACCAGACAGCATCGTCAGTTTCGATATTCATTATACCAGATGAGTAGAGAGGATTCCATAAAAAAGGCGGCAGAGATCATTCGGGATGAGTTCGATGCTTTTCATGCGGACTTTAAAGAGTTGACATCCAAAGCTCCCGACATCTTTGCGCGCAAGGCATGGAAGGAGGGGCAGAAGTTGTCGCGCAACCGCTTGAATCTCTACAAAGAATATGTTGCAGATACCGAGGCGAACATTCGCCAGATACTCGGAGAAGACATTGAGGATCGGAATGCGTGGAGGGATCTGAAACAACAATTTGCGGTTCTCATTTCTCAGCGAAGAGATGGGCCAATTGTAGAGAGCTTCTTCAATTCTGTTCTTCGGAAGTTGTTCCGCGATCAAGGGATCGATCACGATATCGAATTCATCAACTTTGAACGGAGAGTGCTTCAGACCAATCCGCCTGAACCGATCTACCAACGGTTCTATTTGGGCTCCGACAATCTCGAAACCATTTGGATCCGTATCATCCGTTCGTATGAATTCCAGTTCAAATTTGCCGATCTCGATGCTGACCTTGAAATGATCGTCAAGGCCATTCGGCAGAAGGTGATGGACAAATTCGGAAGGGTGGAGGAGGTCGATCAGATGGATATGATCCGTTCGGTTTTCTATCGGAATAAAGGTGCTTATCTGGTGGGTAAGATCACGAAGGGAAATGTGCAGATCCCGATCGTGTTACCGCTGATGCACACCAAAGATGGAGTTCGTTTCGATAGTGTTCTTTTCAGTAAGAATGACATCGCCATCGTCTTCAGTTTCAGCCGCAGCTACTTTATGGTCGAATCGGACAACCCTGTTGATCTGATCCTTTTCCTGCGGCCGCTGATGAGCCACAAGAATCTGTATGAACTGTATGCGAGCATTGGCTACGACCGTCATTCCAAAACGGTTCTTGTAAAGGAACTTCATCGACAGTTGTCGCGGTCGGACGAGAAGTTTGTGCCTGCGCCAGGCATCAAAGGAATGGTCATGGTGGTGTTCACGCTTCCTGGTTTCAATGTGGTTTTCAAGGTCATTCGCGATCGTTTCGGACCGACCAAGAATTTCGGAAAGCAGCACGTTATCGATTGTTATCGACTGGTATTCATGCACGACCGTGTGGGGCGATTGGCCGATGCAACGGAGTATCGCTACATGCAGTTCGACAAGAACCGAATGTCGGAAGAAGCACTGCACGAACTTTTGGTGGAGTGTTCGGAAACATGTTACGTGGAAGGCGATAAGGTGATTGTGAAGCAACTGTTCACTGAGCGCAAATTGGTGCCGCTCAACATTTACTTGGAAACTGTTGATGAGGAGAAGGGCAAGGAAGTGGTGATCGATTATGGCAATGCCGTGAAGGAATTGGCCGCGGCCAATATTTTTCCAGGCGATCTGTTGCTGAAGAACTTTGGGGTCACGCGCCACGGTCGGGTCATCTTTTACGATTATGACGAGCTGTGCTTTCTCGATCAGATAAACTTCAGAGCAATTCCTCCACCTCGCTATCCCGAACAGATCTATTCTGGTGAAGCTTGGTACACTGCTGCCGAGAATGATGTTTTTCCAGAGGAGTTCGGTGCTTTCATGGTTCCTTCTGGTCCGCTCAAGCAAACCTTTATGAAGTACCATGCCGACCTTTTCGACCCCAAATTCTGGAAGGAGATGCAGGCACTCCATGAGGAAGGAAAGCTGCCCGACTTCTTTCCGTACAAGCGAGGCAAAGTGAAATTGGGATTCAGTATTCAATAAAAAGCCCCATTCGCTTTGTGAACAGGGCTTTCCCGATCAAGGCGTTAGCCTTTTGATAATTACATGTTTGCGATGATCTCGTCTCCGAATCCAGAGCAGCTCAATAGCGTTGCTCCTTCCATCAATCGCTCGAAATCGTAAGTTACACGCTTCTTGGCGATGGCATTTTCGATGCCTTTGTAGATCAACTCGGCAGCTTCTACCCAACCCAAATGCTCAAGCATCATACAGCCCGAAAGGATAACCGAACTTGGATTTACCTTGTCCAACCCAGCATATTTCGGAGCGGTTCCGTGAGTGGCTTCAAAGATGGCGTGACCAGTTACGTAGTTGATGTTCGCGCCAGGAGCGATACCGATACCTCCAACGGAAGCAGCCAATGCATCAGAAACGTAGTCACCGTTCAGGTTCAAGGTCGCGATGACATCATACTCTTTCGGACGAAGTTGAATCTGCTGTAGGAACGCATCGGCAATACTTTCTTTCACAATGATCTTCCCTGCGGCAATGGCGGCATCCTGTGCCTTATTGGCTTCCTCTGGTCCTTTCTCGTCAACAAGTCGATCGTACTGCGCCCACGTGAAAACCTTATCACCGAACTCGCGCTCAGCAAGCGCATATCCCCATTTCTTGAATCCACCTTCGGTGAACTTCATGATGTTGCCTTTATGCACCAAGGTCAAACTTGGTTTCTTGTGCTGAATGCAATATTCAAGTGCAGCGCGCACCAAACGCTCTGTTCCTTCAATGGAAACAGGCTTCACACCGATGGAAGAAGTTTCTGGGAAACGGATCTTCTTCACACCCATTTCGTTCTGTAGGAAGTTGATCACCTTTTTCACCTCAGGAGTACCTGCTTCCCACTCAATTCCCGCGTAAATGTCCTCTGTGTTCTCACGGAAGATGACCATATCTACAAATTCTGGATGACGCATGGGCGAAGGAACGCCTTCGAACCAACGAACTGGTCGAACACACGCATACAGATCCAACTGCTGACGAAGCGCCACATTCAACGAACGGATGCCACCACCAACTGGTGTGGTCAATGGCCCTTTGATGGCGATCAAGTATTCGTTGATCACATCCAATGTTTCCTGCGGAAGCCATTCCCCAGTTTGGTTGAAAGCCTTTTCGCCTGCCAAAACCTCGCGCCAAACGATGGATTTTTCACCGTTGTAAGCTTTGGCAACAGCCGCTTCCAACACACGACTTGCGGCCGCCCAAATATCTGGCCCGATTCCGTCTCCTTCTATAAAAGGAATGATGGGGTCGTTAGGTACGTTGAGCTTGCCGTTAACTACAGATATTTTATTTCCTGCCATGATGATTCTTCTTTAAGGTGTGCCAAAAATAACGATGTGGGCGTGATTCCCTAATCAGTTGTGTGACAGAGAGAAAATGGGCGTTGGAAAATAGAAACTGATGGATCGAATCCGCGGTCAAACATCAAGGTCGAGACCCAATTGCTCGCGCAACGAATCCAAATGTGGGTTTTCGCTCAGAAGCTTGTGGTAGATCTCTTTTGGCGTGTAAGCTTTCTTGCTTGTGAGAACCTCTTCCACAGGCGTTTCCAACTGAACAGAATAGTTGTTCAGGTCTTTTCGGATGGCATCAATAAGCATGGAGCGCGTGTCCTGCAATTGCTCCAATTGATGTTTCCCATCCAGTTTCAGTTCGATGGTATTTCCCTCACGCAGGACTGGTTTGTGTTTGGTAAGCGAACTGAGAATGCTTGGTTTTCCTTCGAAAAGCAGGTTGACACGGTTGTTCCATATCTCCTGCATTTTTTCTTCCGTGAAGCCATCTTTCGGCATCTCATCCAAATTCACTTCTTCCTCTTCTACAGGTAGATGCGCTTCGCTGATCTTTATCGTACTGCGTGAAAATCGTCTACGTGACGAAAGCGAAACCGTGCTTGGATTCGGTGCTGTAACATCAGGAGTTTCTTTTGATGCTATTGGAACTTCGGATACGACTTCGTTGGTTTCCTCGGGAACTTCAGGCTGTTCTGATTCAGCAATCGGAGGTTGTTCTGGAGCTTTAGTAATAGGTTCTTCCGAAACCGTTTCTGTAGCTACGGTTTCAGTAGGTTTTACTACTGGTTGAGTAGGAGCCGGTGGCTCAGCTAAGGACTTTTTTTTTTGAGGCGCTGCGGCAGCAGCACCTTCAGGCGTTTTGTGCAAAGCGCACATGCGCATGATGGCAAGCTCAACGGTGAGGCGCTGATTTTTGCTGGCCTTGTACTGAACATCGCAGTCGTTCATGGCGCGCAAACTCTTTAATAGGTTGAGCGGTGAACAGCGTTGTGCCTGCTCCAAGTATTTCTGTTGGATTTTCTCAGAAACCTCCAGAAGTCTGACGGTTGAGCCGTCCTTGCACATCAGCAAATTGCGGAAGTGCGATGCCAATCCATTGATGAACTCATGTCCGTTGAAACCGCGCTCCAATACTTCATTGAAAAGGAGCATGGAACCAGCCATGTCGCCTTCAAGAATCAGATCTGTGGCACGGAAATAATAATCGTAATCAAGGATGTTGAGGTTTTCAATCGCATCCTGATAGGTGACGGTATTTCCAGAGAACGTGACCAAGCGGTCGAAGATGGAAAGGGCATCGCGCAGCGCACCATCAGCTTTTTCAGCCACCACATGCAAGGCTTCTTCCTCGGCATCAACACCTTCTTTCTTGGCAATATTGGCCAAGTGAGAAACCATATCGCTGACGAGAATTCTTCTGAAATCGAAGATCTGGCACCGCGAAAGAATGGTCGGAATGATCTTGTGCTTCTCGGTAGTAGCCAAGATGAAGATGGCGTGCGCAGGCGGTTCTTCCAACGTTTTGAGGAACGCGTTGAAAGCGGCCTGGCTCAACATGTGAACCTCATCTATAATGTAGACCTTGAATTTGCCTTGCTGTGGTGAGAACCGCACCTGATCGATCAGGTTTCGGATATCATCTACCGAGTTGTTGGAAGCTGCATCCAACTCAAAGATGTTGAATGAGAAATCCTCGTTCGGGTCGAGTTCGCCATCAAAACTGTCCTGATTGATGGCTTTGGCAAGGATTCGCGCACAGGTGGTTTTTCCCACACCTCGCGGACCGCAGAACAACAGTGCTTGCGCCAAATGATTGTTCTTGATGGCCTTTTGCAGCGTGGACGTAATGGCACCTTGGCCTACCACATCATCAAACGTGGTTGGTCTGTATTTCCGTGCCGAAACGATGTAATTGTCCATGCGGTTTTGCGAACTTCAAAAGTAGTATTTCGTTCTGCGACTGGCGGCAAAACTTATTCACGATCGTTGATAGGTTGGATGGAACGCGGATGACACGGATTGGACTGATCAACGCGGATTTTTGTTTCGCTGACGAAGGAAGCGTCTTCCTTAGACCCCTCGTTCCTCGGGGAAACAGGTGAGACTGGCAGATGGCGTGCGTTAGTCATACCGATAAAAAGCAAATCAATTTCAAACCATTTTATAGGTTTGTTGCGGGTGGAGGCCGATGATCCCGCACATGCTCTGCAATGCAGGCCTGGGACGCGTCCGACACCCTTCTTTTCTTCTTCT
>WGMW01000047.1 GCA_016124845.1 Flavobacteriales bacterium | reverse complement strand
GACATGGTCACTGCTCACAACCCCACGCAGTATCTCCACATCCTCTGCATCACAGACCAGCATCAGAATACTGCGACACCGGAACTTGAGGTCGCCCTGAAGTATTCCGTATCTGTGCTTGGTCGCCCAGACCAGATGTACTGTCAGTCGTGAAACCGTATGTCCATTCGATCGCTGCTCACCCACTCTCGAAAGGTATACTTTTTGGAAGCTGAAAGCCACATGCACTTAAAGTGCATAATTTTAACTCTTTCTATGACCAAAACCATCTGTTTGAAATGGATAAAAGGGGCTTTGGGGCCCTTATTTTTTGCTGTTTATCGTAGCTTTAAACCATGAAAGTCAGTTACATCACGCTTTCCATTCCTGTCTTTTTTCTGCTGATAGGAATTGAGTTGCTTTTCGGTTTTCTGAAAAACAGGAAGCTGTACCGTTTCAATGATGCGCTCACCAACATCAATCTCGGCATCGGACAGCAGATAGTGGGAGTGATGGTGAAAGGCTTCTTCTTTCTCGGTTACCTCTACCTGTATGAGCACCGCGTTCATACATTCGAGAACAATTGGCTGAGTTGGGTGCTGCTTTTTCTGGGTGTGGATTTCTTCTACTACTGGTTTCACCGCATGAGCCATGAGATGAACTTTCTGTGGGCTGCACATATCGTGCATCATCAAAGCGAGGATTACAACCTTTCAGTGGCGTTGCGCCAATCGTGGTTCCAAGGATGGTTCTCGTGGGCATTTTATCTGCCGTTGGCCGTTGTCGGTTTCGACCCGATCATGTTTGCGGCCGTTAACTCATTCAATACGTTATACCAGTTCTGGATCCATACCACCGCCATCAAAAACATGGGGCCGTTGGAGTGGATCATCAACACGCCTTCGCATCATCGGGTGCATCACGGCAGTAACCCAAAATACATTGACCGAAACCATGCTGGCAGTCTTATTATTTGGGACCGCATGTTCGGCACCTTCCAGAAAGAAGAGGAAGAAGTGATCTACGGCATTACCAAGCCGCTGAACAGTTGGAATCCCGTTTGGGCCAATCTCCATTATTGGAAGGAACTTTGGGAACTTTCCAAGCATTGCAAAGGATTTGACAAGGTTCGCGTGTTCTATAAACCACCAGGGTGGCAACCTGATTACTTGGGTGGTTTTCAGGCTCCGCAGGAAATTGACCTAACCACTTACCACAAGTATGAGAAAGACGGTCTGAGACACGACCACATTTATGTGTTCTTCGTGTTTCTTGTAGCGTTGGGACTTTCAACGGCCATCCTGTTCATGAAGAACAGTATCCCTCCTATTCCGCTCTATGCCACCATGACCTACTTGTTGGCAACTCTCGGTCTTTCGGGCGGGCTGATGGAAAACCAGAAATGGTTGACTCCTGCCGAGTACGCACGCATTTTCAGCACGCTGCTCATTGCATTGTTGTTTTGGGAACATCCCGCATTTGATACGATCATGCGCGGTGCGGCCATCTTCTCACTCGTCAATTTCATCCTTTTCAGCCGAGTTGTAAAACACATCAGAAATCAAGAGAATGTTCGCATCGCTTAAGCATTTCACGTACCTATTCTACGGATTGACGCTTGTCTTCTTGCTGTCGGTCATTCTCGAAATTCAATGGTTGCATTACGCCACTAAACCGCTGTTCATGATCATTCTGATGGTCTATCATCAGAAACAATGGAACGGGAAAGCCTCGCTTTTCAGCAAGCTTGTCCAGTTCGGGCTGTTCTTTTCTTGGATCGGAGATATTGCGCTGATGATCGATGAGAAGTACCCGATCCTGTTCGTTGTGGGACTGGCCTCGTTTCTTGTTGCTCATCTTGGTTACGCAACTGCATTTCTAAGCAACATTAAGGGTTCTGAGAAGCCGTTCAACGTTGGTTGGTCAGCCATCGTGGCTGTTCCATTCTTCCTTTTTACAGGAGTCTTTTTCTACTATATCAAAAGTGGATTGCCTGATGACCTGTTCATTCCCGTGCTTGCCTACACCATCGTTATCAGCATTATGGGCATCACTTCCGCTTGGCGAAAAGGACATGTGAATCTGAAAACCTACAACTGGATCCTGATCGGAGCCATTCTGTTCATCCTGTCTGATTGCGTCATAGCCGTGAACAAATTCGTGGTGGATTTCGACTACGATGCCATCTTGAACATGACGCTCTACCTGACAGGGCAGTTTATGATCACGGTTGGGGCGATCTACTACCTCCCCAACCCCTCCAAAGGAGAGGCTTAAGCATCCAATTTGAGAGGATTCTTGACCTTCTGTTTGAGAAGCGCGTGTTCCATCACTTCATCCATGTTGGAAACGTAATGGAAGGTCAGACCTTTCAAGTATTCAGGCTCAATTTCCTCCACATCCTTTCGATTATCCTTACAGAGAATGATCTCCTTGATGCTGGCTCGTTTGGCCGCCAAAATCTTCTCTTTGATGCCGCCAACTGGAAGCACTTTCCCGCGAAGCGTGATCTCGCCCGTCATGGCCAGTTTATCGCGCACTTTACGTTGAGTGTAAAGCGAAGCTAAAGCCGTGAAAATGGTGATTCCTGCAGATGGGCCATCTTTAGGTGTGGCACCTTCAGGCACGTGAATGTGCAGATTCCACTCATCAAAGAGCTCAGGTTTAAGACCGAGTTTGTCCGCGTGTGCTTTCAGGTATTCGAGCGCAATAACAGCCGATTCCTTCATCACATCACCCAAGTTTCCAGTCAGCGTGAGTTTTCCCTTGCCTTTACTGAGGCTCGATTCGATGAAGAGAATGTCGCCACCGACAGCCGTCCAAGCCAATCCAGTTACAACGCCCGCAAATTCGTTATCAGAGTATCGGTCTTTCTGGAAACGAGGCGGCCCAAGTATCTCCTCGATTTCTTGGATGGAAATGTTCGGGTCTTTCGGTTCTTCCAGCGCAATGAACTTAGCTCGATTACGCACGATCTGCGCAATTTTCTTCTCCAGGCCGCGAACACCACTTTCACGAGTGTACTCCTCAGCAACTTTCTCCAAAACCTTCTTGCTCAGCTTCACATCCGACTTCTTCAAGCCGTGCTCTTCAATTTGTTTCGGAACCAAATGGCGCTTGGCAATCTCCAACTTCTCCTCTACCGTATAGCCGCTCACCTCAATGATCTCCAAGCGGTCGCGAAGCGCAGGCTGAATCGTACTCAATGTGTTGGCCGTAGCTACAAACATCACCTTGGAAAGGTCATATTCCACCTCCAAATAGTTGTCGTAGAAGGCGTTGTTCTGTTCTGGATCCAACACTTCCAGCAATGCGGACGATGGATCACCATGGAAATCGCTCCCAACCTTATCCAGTTCATCCAACACAAAAACAGGGTTGGAAGATTTTGCCTTTTTGATGTTCTGAACAATGCGGCCAGGCATGGCTCCGATGTACGTTTTTCGGTGACCACGGATTTCTGACTCATCCTTCAACCCACCCAAGGAAACACGGACATACTGGCGGCCAACAGCTTCAGCAATTGACTTTCCGAGGCTGGTTTTACCAACTCCTGGAGGGCCGACCAAGCACAGGATCGGAGCTTTCAGATCTCCTTTGAGTTTGAGAACGGCCAGATGTTCCAAAATGCGTTCCTTCACTTTCCTCAGCCCAAAATGGTCGCGGTCAAGGATCTTCTGCGCATGCTTAATGTCGAAATTGTCCTTGGTGAACTCGCCCCAGGGCAATTCCAGCAGCACATCCAAGTAGTTCGTCTGCACGGAATATTCGCCCGCACTCGGATTCATCCGTCCGAGTTTGTCCAGTTCCTTGTTGAAATGCTCTCCGATCTTCTTCGTCCACTTCTTCTTGGCCGCTCTGGCCTTCATCTCCTCAATTTCCTGATCGATAGAATTGCCTCCAAGCTCCTCTTGGATCTGCTTCATCTGCTGATTCAGGAAGTACTCACGCTGCTGCTTGTCAATGTCCGTTTTCACCTTCGATTGGATCTGATTCTTCAGTTCCAACATCTGCAGATTCTTGGTGAGATGTGACAGCACCATTTCCGCCCGTTGCTTCAGATCGGCCACTTCCAGCATCTTCTGCTTGTCATTCACAGAAGCATCCATGTTGGATGAAATAAAGTTGATGAGGAATGACGGACTTTCGATATTCTTCAGCGCAAATTCACTCTCCGAAGGAATGTTGGGCGACTGGCGAATGATATTGAGTGCAATGTCCTTGAGCGAATCGACCAACGCATTGAACTCCTTTGTTCTACGCGCAGGCTTGATCTCATCAAAAGCGGTGACGCGTGCTCGGAAATACGGCTCGATCTCCACCATTTCCTGCACCTCGAACCTCCGCTTTCCTTGAATGATGACCGTTGTGCTTCCATCTGGCATCTGCAACATTTTGATGATGCGTGCCATGGTACCGATGCGGTTCATGTCCTGAGGCGTTGGATCCTCGATACCGACATCTTTCTGTGCCAAAACACCAATTACTTTGGTGCTCTGGTAAGCATCTTTCACCAATTTGATCGACTTGTCGCGGCCAATCGTTATGGGAATAACAACACCAGGAAAAAGGACGGTATTTCGGAGCGGGAGAATCCCGACAAGCTCAGGGATCTCCTCCGAATTCATGTACTCCTCGTCTTCGGGCGAAAGCAATGGGATGAACTCCGAATCCTCTTCCAAAAGGTTCGAAAAACTCACCAGATCCTCAAAAGGGTCATTCATTTAATAGGGGTTTGGGGGCAAAACTAAATTGTTGTCGGCCTCCGATTTGTCAATGAATGTGCCGAACTTCCGAATTGGTCACTTATCGGCCAAAAGGTCAGTTACGGTAACCCTTTGTCAGTTCAAATACTGCAGCGAGAATGTCTTTTTCTGTCTGATTGAACTGCACACCTCTCCGTGCCATCATGCGCTCTGCCGTGGCAAACGCCTTATCTTGCTTGTACTCGGTAAAACCTGAAGCTCCACCCCATTGAAACGATGGAATGAACGTACGCGGAAATCCTGTGCCAAAAACATTGGAACTGACACCGACCAATGTTCCTGTGTTGAACATGGTATTGATTCCCGATTTGGAGTGATCGCCCATGATGAGACCGCAGAACTGTAGGCCAGTTTTAGCAAAACGCTGCTGCTCATAACTCCAAATGCGAACCTCATCGTAATTGTTCTTGAGGTTGGAATTGTTGGTATCTGCACCCAAATTGCACCATTCTCCAAGCACAGAATTGCCTAAGAAACCATCGTGGCCTTTATTGGAGTAGCCGATAATGACCGAATTATTCACCTCGCCACCGACCTTGCTGTGTGGGCCAACGGTTGTTGGTCCGTAAATCTTCGCGCCTAATTTTACCTGACTGTCTTCGCAAAGCGCAAATGGCCCGCGAATGGCGGAACCTTCCATCACTTCAGAGTCTTTCCCCAAATAAATGGGGCCGTTCTGCGTATTCAGAATGCACGCTTCAGCCTTGGCTCCTTCTTCCAAAAAAATGGGATTTGTGCCGAGAACCGTATTCGTGTCAGACAATTTCTGTGAGGAACGACCTGCCGTCAAAAGATCAAAGTCGGCTTTGAGCGCATCTCCATTCTTCGAGAAAATATCCCACGGATAATCGACTGACAAAATTTCACCCGTGTATTCTATCGCTTCTTTATCAGGCTCCGAAAACTCGTAGATCTCACCATCCATCCGCTTTGCAATGAGCTTCTCATTTTTCACAAGCGTTTCGCCATCTTTCAGTTTCCCTATCACATCCACCAGGTCTTCACTCGGACAGACATTTCCGTTGATCAACACATTATGGTCGGCAACCGTAAGCGGGAATTTCACACTCAGGTATTCCTCAGTGATGGTCGATGTCGGGGCATTCAGATACTTTTCCCACTTCTCGCGGATAGTGAGAATTCCGATACGGAGGTCACAAACAGGGCGCGTGAAGGTCAGCGGTAACAATCGTTCACGCAGATCATCAAAAAGTATATAATTCATATTGACGAAGATGGGAATAAAAAAGCCCCGCTCATTTCTGAACGGGGCTTAAAAGTTCGATAACGTCTTCCTTAATCCTCTTCTGGCTTCACCTGAGAAGCACGATGCGTTTTGTAACGGTTGCGGAACTTGTCAACACGTCCAGCGGTATCAACCAACTTCATCTTACCAGTATAGAAAGGATGCGATGTGTTTGAAATCTCCAATTTGATCAATGGATACTCGTTTCCATCTTCCCACTTGATGGTCTCTTTAGACTCAGCACAAGAGCGTGTAAGGAATGCGTGGTCGTTAGACATGTCTTTGAAAACCACGAATCTGTAATTATCTGGGTGAATTCCTTCTTTCATCTTAAGCGTTTTTCAGAATGGGCTGCAAAGGTAAACAAATGATTCTTTTATGAAACACGCAATTTTTCTTTCTTTCGTTCGTACTACGGCCGTTAAGTATATTTGTCGCCCATGAAAATCTTCGGCTGGACGCTTCCACTCCTTATTCTTATTGCGCTTTTGAACAATGGTTGCAAAAAAGACGCGATCAATGGCGAAGGTGCGTTGGAGTTTTCGGCCGACACGGTTCTGTTCGACACGGTTTTTACTACTGTTGGTTCTGCCACACGGCAGTTCAAGATCTACAATCCGAGTTCGCACGAAGTGACCATTTCATCCATCATGCTGGCGGGTGGACAACAATCTAAGTACCGCGTGAATTTGGATGGCGTTCCTGGCATCGCGTTCAGCAATATTTCCATTCCTGGCAAAGATTCGCTTTTCGTTTTTGTGGATGTGACGCTCGACCCGAACAATCTCAGTCAGCCTGCGATTGTGACAGACAGTATTGTTTTCAACACCAATGGCGTGATCCAGGATGTGGATCTGGCCGCATTCGGCTGGGATGCGGATTTCACCTACCCGACCGATTATATCAATAATCTTGGTCCAATCCGATTTCTGGACTGTAATCTTACTTGGACATCATCTGAACCACATGTGATCTATGGTTGGGCAGTCGTACCAGATGGCTGCACACTTACCATCGAAGCAGGAACGCGCGTTTATAGCCATAAGAACTCAGGCATTATTGTGGACGAAGGCGGAACGCTAATTGTGAACGGTACACCACAGAACCAAGTGGTTTTTGCCAGTGACCGTTTGGATGATTTCTATGAAGATCAAGCGGGCGAATGGAATGGAATATGGCTTTTCAACGGCAGCAAAGACAATGTGATCAATGGAGCGTTGATCAAGAACGGTTTCTTCGGTGTTCGTGTTGATACGGTCAGTCCCGTTTCATCAAATCCAACCGCAATCCTTACAAACACCATTATAGAGAATATGGCCAGCGCCAGTTTGGTGTCTTATGCAGGTACCGTAAATGCCTACAATTGCGTGTTCGGGAATGCTGGGCAGTATTCAGCCGCATTGATCAATGGAGGAACATACAACTTCTACCATTGCACTTTCGGAAACTATTGGGTGCATGGAAACCGACAAACACCTGCGGTTTTCATGACGAATTACCTTGAAGGAACGGATGTCTATTATCTAAAAGCACTTGATGCTTACTTCGGAAACTGCATCGTTTACGGAAACAATCCTGGAGAACTGGGATTGGATGAAGACCCTGCAGCGGCTTTCGATGTCAGGTTCAGATATTGTTTGATGAAGATCGACTTTGATGCCGAAGAACCGATTGACATCAATGTCCCGAATCAATTTGTGAATGTGATCTACAACCAAGACCCGAACTTCATCGACCCGACCAAAAATGACTTTCAGTTGGATTCCATCAGTTCTCCTGCGGTTGATGCTGGCGACCCAAGCATTACCAACCAAGCAGGACTGACCACGGATGTGCTTGGCAATGGCCGATTCTACGGCCTCAACCCTGATCTTGGCGCATACGAGCGTCAGCAATAAGAACATCTTATATTTGAGACGGATCACTTCCGTCTTTGAAAAACCTCGTCCTAAATAGTCTTCATTCAGTTGGCGTAACCTCCCTCCTACGCGCAGCCAAGAAGAATCGATTGACCGTTCTCAGCCTTCATCGCATTTCAGATGAGCGAAATCCGTTCTGGGATCCGATAAGGCCCAAAACATTCGACCTGCTGCTTCAATATGTGAAGAAGAATTACCGCGTCATCAGCTTCGCGGAATTGGCCGAGTTGAATACCATATCAAGCGGAAAACCGTATATCATACTGAGTTTTGATGATGGCTATTATGATTTTTACGAGTACGCGCTTCCACTTCTTGTGAAGCACGGTCTTCCATCAAACCACAATATTGTGAATGAGTGCGCGGAGCGGAACATGGTGGTTTGGACCGAGCGTTTGAACGTGCTTTTTGAGCATGGAATGAAGAAAAGTATTCCGATTGAAATTGAATTGAGTGATCGGAAGCTTGCCTTGCCCGATTTCGGAAATGCGTGGATGCCGTTCTACCTTGAAACATTCAAACAGCTGTTGAATGTTCCTGTCGATCTTCGTGAAGAGGTCATCTCAGATCTTGAGAATAACCTTGGGACTAAAGCTGAGCGGAGAATGATGAACTGGGATGAAATTCGCGATTGCAGTTCACAGAATGTGGAGATCGGAAGTCACACTTTCTCGCACGATTCGCTTGGAACCATCGCTGATAAAGCATCGCTTGAAAAGCAGTTGCTGTTCTCGAAAGAAGATATTGCCAACAAACTCGGAAAACCTGTTGACGTGCTGGCCTTGCCAAACGGCCAAACAGGAAAGATGGCAGATGACGTGATTTCCAATTCGGATTATAAATTCGTGTTGTACGCGAATGACGAATTGAACGATCTGCCCATGAATGGAAATCTACCCTTGAAAATCTCCCGAATAAATTTAGTGGACGAACCATTTCCACACATGGCGCTGCGCATGGAACAGTTCCACAAAATGCTGAGAAGGTATGTCTGACAAGGATGGAAAATACCTGAAGCGTCCAGAGGATTTCGCTTATGACCTCAAGCGTATCGGAGCGGATGATTTTGACCTGCTCATTCCGCTGATGAAAGACTGCTTCGGCATGGATGCGGACATCGACTATTTCCGCTGGAAGTATGTGGAAAACCCTGCTGGAAGTTTCATCGGCTTTGTGGCGGTTGACACATTCACAAAGGAAGTTGGCGGCTATTATGGCGTCATTCCGCAGTTTTTTGAGCTGAACGGTGAACGAAAAATCATCTTCCAGTCGTGCGATACGATGACGCATTCTTCGCATCGAAGACGTGGTCTTTTTCGGAAGTTGGCGCTGCGCTGCTACCAAGAACTGCGCGATGAAGGAAAATTCTTCGTGATCGGTTTCGGTGGCGGCCAGTCCACTCCTGGCTTCTTGAAATTCGGATGGAAACGACTGTTCGATTATCGTTACTATTTCAAGCCCTCCATCCTATGTCGCTTTGCAGGGAAATCCGACAAGAAGGACTTCATGCTGCGGACCTCACATAAAGCCATGGAAGCAGGGTTGGACATGACGAGGCAGGAAATTTCGGCCAAAGCCAAAGCGGTTAGAACGCCCGAACAGATAAAATGGCGGCTCAGCAATCCGTACCATAAATACCTCACGCTTCAACTCAAAAGTGATCCGGAAAGCTACATTACATTCTATGTAGACCAAGATAAACTGGTACTGTTTGATATGTTTCTGAAGGAATTTTCGAGCGGCAAAAAAATGATGCAATTCCTTAGCAATGAAGTGGTTGCAAAAGGATTTAAAGGCATCATCTCGTTCTGTCAGGAAAATGGTGTGGACGCCAACTTATTGAAGCAATTGGGTTTCATCAGCAATCCATTCAATTCTGGGCCATTGAGCGAGCGCGTGCCTTTTATTCTCTTCTCCGAAGAAGATGTAATGGCCCAATACATGGAGCCAGAGAGTTGGTGGGTTACGACCTACGATCATGATTCACTTTAATCTGCCGCAAGCCAGCAAATCCTTTGAAGAAAGCTCTGATCCTTGCGTACGATTTTCCGCCTTACAATTCCATTGGGGCACAACGGCCGTATGCGTGGTTCAAATATTTCAAAGACTTTGGAATTGAGCCTGTGGTTGTTACCCGTCATTGGGACAGAAAGATCAACGGTCCGGACGATTGTAATCTACCGAGCATCTCAACTTCCGTTCAGGAAGAGGTCTCAGAATCGGGAACGATCATCCGCGCACCATTCTTTCCAAGTCTGCGAGACCAACTGATCTCACGCACGGATCTTCCATCGATTCTGCTTCGAAAAACGCTTTCTGTCTGGCAGTTGCTTACGGAACATTATCTCCGTTCATCCGACAATAAGACAACCATCTACGATGCGGCCAGAGCGTATCTGGCCAAAAATGAGGTGGATGTGATCATTGCCTGTGGCGAACCGTTTGTGCTGTTCCGCTACGCTTCGGAACTCTGCAAAGAGTTCAATACGCCTTGGATCGGAGATTACCGCGATGGCTGGAGCACGAATTACCGCTGGGATGATGCCAAGTTGTATGGACTCATTCAGAAGTCCATTCAGCAATCGGTTGAAAAACGGGTGGTTGCATCTGCCTCACTGCTCACCACCGCAGCACCCAGTTTTTCCAAACGACTTTCAAAACTGACAGGAAGAAAAATTGATGACCTACCCGTCATCTACAACGGCTACTTCAAAGAGAAATTTGACGGAATAACCAATGTTCCGCTCAAACAGAAATTCAGCATTGCACATGCAGGCACGCTCTACTATTTCCAGCGTGTGGAAACATTCCTGAAAGGACTGAATGAGTTTCTCAGTCAAAATCCAGAAAAGGAGGTTGAAGTGACCTTTTACGGATTGAATTTTTATCCAGCGCAGATCGATCGCATCAAAGTCGCAGCGGGAATTGCAACGGTAAAGTTTGTGGATAAACTTCCGCACGAAGAGATGCTGAAAGAATTGGCATCGTCTCATGTTCAATTGCTCTTGGCTACGCCAGAGAAGCATCAGATCTACGCCAAAGTCTTCGACTATCTCGCCACGGGACGACCTATTCTCATGGTGGAGAATGATAAAGGTCCGCTGGAAGAGATTCTATCCAAAAGAAAGAATGCGAGCATCTGTTCATCGCCAAACGAAGTGGCCGAATACCTCTTAACCATCTTCGGCAATGAAGACCTTCTTGTCTCGGTTGCCAACGAAGACGATACATTTACCAGACGAAACCAAACAAAACGGTTTGCAGAATTGGTTCTCCAAACTATTGAAAAGAACGAACTGAAATGATCAATACGGTTTTCAAAGAAGGCCTTTTTGTAGATAAGGTTGTGCTGGTAACAGGCGGAGGAACGGGCATCGGGCTGCGTATTGCACGCGAGTTCGGTCAGTTGGGCGCAACGGTGGTCATTGCCAGCCGAAGCATGGAAAAACTGAATGCTGGACTGAAAGTTTTGGTGGATGACGGTTCCAACGCAACCGCATTGGAATGCAATATCCGCGATGAGGAAAGCATAAAAGCCTGTGTTTCATCCATCATCGACAAGTTCGGACGAATTGACATTCTCATCAACAATGGTGGCGGTCAGTTTCCATCGCCAGCAGAGTTCATCAACCGCAAAGGTTGGCATGCGGTTCTTGAAACCAACCTCACAGGAACGTTCTTCCTGACGCAAGAGGTATTCAACAAAAGCATGCGAGAAAAGGGCGGCTCGGTTGTAAATATCACGATGGACAACCGCAACGGTTTTCCAATGCTGGCCCACTCTGCCGCTGCCCGTTCAGGCGTTCAGAACCTGACGCTCTCGCTGGCAAATGAATGGGGGAAATACGGAGTTCGTATCAACAGTCTCAATCCTGGAACCATCGACTCGAGCGGCTTGGACAGCTATGCCCCGCAATTTCAAGAATATGTTCGAGGATATGGCAAGAACAACCAGCACTTCCGATTGGGAACCGAAGCGGAGATTGCTTCCGCAGCGATTTTTCTGAGTTCTCCAGCTGCATCTTTCATTACAGGTATATGCTTGGCCGTTGATGGAGGCGAATCCATTTACACACCTCTCATGCCACCGATCGATAACGAACGGAATCCCAAATTTGATGATGAGTGACCAGCGTCAGAAATATTGGTCAACGACTGCGTAACTTCGTGATGCTCAATTATCTGAAATGAAAAGCCTCTTTGAAATCTATCGCTCTCCCGAAGTTTGGGGATTCACGGATGACGTAACGGTTTACTTCATCCCAGGCTTTCTGATTCTGATCGCTTTGGAAATTTATGTGAGCTATCGCGAACAGATAAAAATCCATGAACCGAAGGACAGTTTTGCCAGCATCGGTATGGGAATGGGTTCACTGGTTATCGGTTTCGGGGTGAAATTCGCAGCTTTCGGTCTGTTCCTCTACTTGTATCAGTTCGACATTCTTGGCATAAAGCAGTATTTGGGAATGGACAAGTGGTATGCGTGGGTGCTTCTGTTTTTTGCGGATGATTTTTCCTTCTACTGGCATCATCGCCTAAGTCATCATATTCGCATTCTGTGGGCAGCGCACATCAACCATCATTCATCCGAAAACTACAACTTGGCGGTAGCTTTGCGACAGAGTTGGACGGAGATCCTTTACAAGTACACGTTTTGGATGTGGCTGCCGTTGATCGGCTTCCACCCCATCATGATCTTTACCATGATGGGAATCAGCTTGCTGTATCAGTTTTGGGTGCACACAAAAACCATCAAAACGCTTGGCCCGCTTGAATGGGTGATGAACACGCCATCGCATCATCGCGTGCATCACGCCAGTAATGCCCGCTACTTGGACAGGAACCATGCTGGCATTCTGATCATTTGGGACCGCATGTTCGGGACATTCCAAAAGGAATTGGACGAAGATCCTGTGACGTACGGCATCACCTCGAACATTCACACTTACAATCTTTTCAAAATCGCGTTCCATGAGTTCGGCAATATCTGGAAAGATGTGAGCGAAGCTCCCGATCTTAAAAGCAAACTCGCCTACATTTTTGCTCCTCCTGGATGGAGCCATGATGGCCGAAGCAAAACCTCCGATCAACTTCGGAAGGAAAAGGGAATAACTGCCTGAAATACGAGATCATACTTAGATTTATTTAAAAGAATATACTTATCATTGTTGTAAACCTTTTAACCATACTACAATGAAAAAGTATTTCTTTATTGCCATGTTGTTCGGAATGACCGTATCTACCGTTGCCTGTAAAAAATGTCAGACCTGTACCAAGTCAGGCTCAAGCGATATTGAAGCATGCCGTGAAGGTGTTTACAACACACCTCAACTTTACAGCGCTTACATCAAATCGTTGGAAGACGATGGTTATGATTGTAAGTAACAGACAAGATTCACTTTCAAGACGAAAAGGCCGCTCATTGAGCGGCCTTTTCATTTAGCGAGAGACAGGAATACGTTTTTGATCGGGAGAGCCTCTAATCTGGACCGAATCCAATATTCAACTTCATCAGCACCCAGAATTCCAGGCTGTTGAACATTGAGCGCTTGCAGGTCTGAAAGCGTCTGTTGCAGTATTTTCTTTTCTGCGTCAGGTGGTCTGCTGATCAATTTATGAACCAAGGAAAACACTAATCTATCAAGTCCGGAAACCTCCTTGTTCATACGATAGAACCTTTTTCCTCTCTCACTTAACGAGTGAACATAAAAATCATTATCGCGGTCAAACTCGCACAACACCTGCAGAATATTGGCGCTTCCTTGAATATCACGCCTCATATCGGTCTTTTCAAACCAAAGCTGTTCGAACCATGATTTAGCCCGAACAAAATCATCACTCAGAAAATAGAGGACGCCCGTATTGAAGCGTAAATTCATCAATGTGGACATCGGAGCAAACTTCCCATGAATTGCAATTGCCCGTTCAATCTCATCCACCATGGTGGATGCATCTTCTAACAGGCGCTGATTAAGCAAATAGGCAAGTTTTACGCTCAGTAATGAGATGACCCTTGCCGATCTATCTCTGCGGCCATGTAATTTCACAGCTCTGGCCTTGGCGTATGTCTTCATGAAGCTTGAACGCTGTTTCTCTGAATAATAGCCATTGAGCAGATTGATCAATGCTCTTTGATATGCGTAGGGTCTACGTGCCATCTGTTCTGGGTCAGACTCCCATATTTCCACAATCCGTTCCTGATACCCTACAAGTGCATACTGATCGCCCTTAAGCCTACTTTGAAGCATGTGAGCCGTATTGAAACTTACCCGGGCCTGAAAAGAACGGGCCTTCTTCTCATCCTCAAGAAGCGGATCATTGAACATGGAATCTATCCGGTCCAACAACTCGGAATTTCTTGTTTGTCTAAAGCGCGCATAAAGATCAAATACCTGCTCCTCCAAGGCATTGTACCGTTCCATATTCCTAAGAATCTCCAATACCGCCTTCTTCTGGGCATGGTTCCTATCAAGCTGGCAGAAGCACTCAGCAGCGCCAATGGCCCTCAACACTCTATGGTTATGTTCAAGTAGCATCAGTTCCAAGTAAGGATGACCGGATAATCCAAGCCTATCCACAGACTTTTCGATGCGGAGAACCGCCTCCTTATTGAATCCCTTGGCATGCAATGCCCAGCTTTTCCGCATTTCCTCCAATACCAGTTCGGCCTTCCTCAATTCTTCATCTCGTTGCTTCTCTCCCAGCACCAGCAAGATATTTTCCCGAAGCCGACCTTTATAATAGGAGAGGTGTTTTTTCAATTGTTCTGATAACAAACGGCTTTGCAGCCTGCCAACATCATTGGTTCTTGACGATCGCATGGCATCGAACAGCTCCATGGACAGTTCTGCTTCTTTCGTTTTCTGTTGCAACAGATGATTCCGTATGGCCAAGGCCTCCTTCTTAGTGAGCGTGGTCATCAGTCTCTCTACAAAACACTCCGAACCCGAATTTTCTTGATCGATCATTGGTCTGGTGGATATGGATCAGCTTCAATATATCCTCAACAATATAGTATCAATTTGTAAGACCGATCAAAATACTTCATTAATTTCAACAGGAAACATCCAACACATGCACTCACTTTGGTCTAAACCTCAAAGACCGACCCGCATGTCATCCTTCACCCCCACGGCCTGTTACAGCCTCAGTGACCATACTGTAACCTTCGATAAGAAAGGCATTCAGATCATCAACAGTACTACTGGAAAAAAGGTGGACGGAGCATCCTTTCAGGATGGTTTCGACATCAAAGTGGAAAATGATGATTTCTGTTTCGGCAAGATCACATTCACCAGTCTGTTCAATGTGTTCGTAAGCCTTAAGAAACCTTCCGGGGGCTTCGAATTCAACCACAACGCCACGTCATCCAACCTTGTTGGTTCTGATGAGCTTGATATTCCGCAGGTAACCAAACACATCTACAATCTTGATGATTGCCCTGTAAGGCTTAAAGGCAATGGTGATTCCGTATCAGTAGATTGCCCCTGCAACACCCAAGGCTCTCCTTGTACCAACAGCTGTTACAAGAAAAAATGAGCATGCATATAGTACAGGGAACTGGATAAGCGGCTTCAACATTTTACAATGCGAGCCTCTGGCTACTCAACCCTGTTCCCACGGTGGCAGGAACGGGCATTTGAAAAATATAGAACCTGGATAACCGAAAACGGAAAATCAGAATGGATAGGATAAATAAGCAAAATGATTATCCGCAATCCGACCCCGTAAATTGGTTACGGTGCATGGTTCTTGGTTTGTGTCAAAACTAAGAACATGATGACATTCAAGGATTTTTTCGAGCGGTTCGCTGACGAACAGAGCTGTCTGGAACATTTTGT
>WGMW01000046.1 GCA_016124845.1 Flavobacteriales bacterium | reverse complement strand
TCCAGCGTATTTCTTCCAGTAATTGAATACACTTTTTCTGTGTATTGTATTTTCTATGTATCGCTATCAAATTCATGCTACAATCCTTTATTTGTAAGGGTTTCAATTATCTTGCCATCCGTTATAGGGAGACGCGCGAATTATTTTATCCTCCCCTGCATCAGCCATACACGGCACACAGTCGAACGATGTCTGTGTGGCAAGTGCGAACGCCAGATAATCGGTCGCCACCGTATCGGTCACAATGGTGCCGGAGATGGTGTCACCTGTTGTTCCACCGTTGCCGTAATCTACCCATTGGGAACCTGACGTATCCCACGCGGCCACCAACAGATCGCTCAGGCCTGTGATATGGCAGCTCATGTCATCCCAACTGATGGTGACGTTAACATTGCTTGAGCCCGCATCCCGAGTCAGGGTCCAGTAATCGTTCGTGCTGATCTGTGACAATGACACTTCTTTGGCACTCGTGTCATATACCGCATGGACGTTCTCGTTAAGATACTTGGCCGTGAACGCATCGGATGTGCTCCCCGGTGCACTGATACCGAGCGGTCGGTAATGCCCGTTCCTTCCGATGGGGAACGTGTAGGCATCATTGCCGATCTTCTTCACCGCGCCCTCCACATAACTGCTGTCCGTGGCCGTGGGTTCTACTCCGTCCTTGAGGGTGATCACCGCATCCGCCTGAGGCGGACATTCAACGATGCCATCGGTCAGGGCAAGCTCGTAGCTCACGGTAATGTTGCTGTTCACCTTCAACCGCCCTGCACCCTTGTTCACCTCTGCGCGGTAGAACTGTACATCCAGGTTCTCATTGGCAATGCTCAACTGCTGGTCGGTGCTGCCATCGAACACGGCCTTGTAGCCCGATGTGGCACTTCCGAACCGCACCACCTTCAGGCTGTCACCGTCCAAGGTGATATCGCCTCCGTAATGTCCAACGGTATTGTAATTCAACCACAGGGGCTGTGTCGTGTGGTTGATGAGCGTCAGGTCGCTCAGCATGGTATCGGGGTTGGTCACTCCCCAATACAGATAGTTGTTCGAACTGCTGCTGTTGGTAATGGTGGTCGCTCCACGGAACATGTTCCCTCCATTGGCATTGTTTGCGCCTCCGGTCTTCTCCAGGCTGGTTGTTCCCTGAAACTCACAGCCTGTGACAGGAAGACTTGGACTCTCAATGTCCACATCGCCCCGAAAGGTGGCACCGTTAAGGGTGATGCTGCGTGAGGTGTTGTGATACAACATATCGGCCGTGATGTCGGCATGGCTCTGAACCGTGATACTGGCCGTGTTGTTGATGCCGCTCAGGTCAATGGTGCCGCTGCCCGTCTGGGTGTAGTGGTTAAGGGTAAGTGTGCCACTGTGATACCCTTCGCTCCCTATCCGAAGAAGTCCGTTATGGGTCGTACCCAGTGAGATGGAGATCGGCCCTGATAGACTGTCCACGTTCAGAATGAGGTCTCCGTCAATGGTGGTCGTACTAGTACTATAATATCCGACAGTAAACCCGATCCCGGTATGTCCTGAATGATTGTTCACGGTCACGTCACCGCCAAAATAGTTCCCTACGGCACCACGTGAGGCCACTATGCTTGCTGTGGATTCAATATTGAAGGTCACAGGCATATTGAAGGTATCAGGCGTTGCATTTCCCAGGTTCATTGTTCCTGAGCTTGCCTCATACGATATCGTGGTGGAGTCCATGAACACATTTCCGCCTGTGGAGACGCTCGAAGCCGAAGAGAGGTCGGCCACTCCTTCAAACAAGGCACCCGTCCAACTTGTCAGCCTCGGAAGAGTCGCCTTACCTTTAAAATCGCAATTCGAGGATATGGTGGTCGGACGAGAAGGGCCTTCTATGTCAGCTTCCATCACCATGTTCGGACCAAGTTGTAGTGTTGAGGTGTTGTCCATGCCCGAAAGATCCATGGTACCACTGACCGTCTGGGTGTAGTTCTGTAGCTTCAGAAGACCGCTATGATAGCCGTTCCCTCCAATGATCAGGTTGCCATTGTGTGTCGTAGGTTGAGATACCGAGAATGACCCAGAAGTGCTGTCAACATTGACAATGATATCTCCTTCAATAACCGTTGAGCTTGAACTATAGTAACCAATGCCGAAGCCATAACCAGTACTTCCTGAATGATTGTTGACAATGATATTGTCTGCGAAATAGTGGCCCGCCCCCCCGCGACCGACCACGATATTACTGGTCGAGTCTATATTGAAGGTCACCTGTGAAAAGAACGTGTCCACCGCAGCATTTCCCAGATTGAAGGTCAGACTGCTTGCCCTGTTTGTTATCTCGGTCGTGTCCGCAAATCGGTTACCCCCGCCACCTCCAGCGTAGGTCGTGGTCAGGAAGGTCACATCATTGAAATCAGTATTGTTCATCGTGGTGATGCTCCCGATCACATCGACTTTACAGTCCATCACAGTACCATTGAATGAAATTCCCCCTGTGGTCTTGTAGAACAGTCCATTGGTAATGGTGCCACTTCCCAAGACGGCTGTTCCATTGACGGTGACCGTGTATCCGTTCAGGTCCAGCAGGCCGCCCGTGTTCAAGGTCAGGTTATTCACCGTGCGGTCTCCGTCCAGCACCGGGTCGTTGGTCACATTGGGAACGGAGATATTGTCTCCGCTTCCCGGCACTCCGTTGGGGGTCCAGTTTGTGGACGTTCCGAAATCGGTACTGGTACCTCCGTTCCACGTGTAGCTGGTCTGGGCAAAGACCCCCTGACCCCCAAAGGGGGAAATGAGGGAAGCAGATAGGAGAAAAAGGAAAAATGGGAAAGGGGAAAAAGCAGTAAGGTGTTTCATGGCTCGTTGGTCTAAACGGTCAGTTTCTATTCGTTATCAACGGTGATTGCCGAACCAACTCCCGATGAAGCCAGGTATGTCCGCACGTAGAAGGTGGAAAGCCCCGTGAAGGAACCAAGCCCCACCTGTGCCCCGCTGGAGAAGTTGAGCGAACAGCCGTCAGAGAAGGTTCCCGTTTGGTTCAAGGGAAACCTGCGGGTGAGCAAGTCATAGTTTCCTGAACTCGGGCCTATCTGTACGATAAGGGTATCGCTGCCTGAACTCACCGATGGCAGGGTCAGGGAAACGCTCCGTTCCAAAGAGTTCAATTCTGCGGACGAAAGACCTGTGGTGTCGGGGGAACCGACAAGGAAAACGGTGAAGGACTGGGCCGATGCAGCACCATGCCATAAAGTGTAGATGAACAGTAGTGTCAAGAAAGATTTCCAATTCATGGGACGAAAGGTTAAAAGGTTGCAGTTTGAAAATGGAAACCCGCCCATCTCTCCTTCCTCTAACCTACAACACCTCTAACACTCCTCCTCTTGGACTCCGACCATCAAGTTTAAGCAATTTTACCCCCCCCGTGCAAATTTTACTCAAGTTATTTTTCAACAATGTCGTAAATATTCCATTTAGCGGTCATTATATCATTCATTCGGTAGTGTAATATAGAGGTATCGCATTCCTCAACCACAAATACTCTCGTTTGCTTCCATCAATTGTATCTTACGCAACCCCCACCGCCCCCTATTTGAAGCTGAAAACATTGCCCTTGCATTCGCGGAGCGCACCGCTGAGGTAGCGGAGCGTGCGGTCAGGGTCGCGGACGATACCACTGGAATGGAGGAGTTTACCCTGAAAGTCGCTGACCATGCCGCCTGAGGTGCGGATAGCGCGACCGAGACCGCAGACGATACCGTGAAAGTTGCTGATCGAATGGCCGGATGTGCGGACGCTGCTTAGGAACCTGCAAACGGTACGTCAGGTATTGCGGAGCGTACAGAGATGGCAAGCAGTGCCCTTCCCAAAGTTACAAGGCGTGCTTTCAGCACAAAATGTTAAATGATGTTAAGAGAGAACACCTTTCATGGGGTCACTTATAATAAAGTAGTGTTACATATCGTTCAAAAGAAAAATCTAAAACTGAACGTGATGAAAAAGGAAGAGCCAAAAAAGGATTTCAACTTCTCGTATGCCGCCCTTGAGCAGTTGGGCGACAAGGCGGACGACCTGATGGAGCGCGATGCCGCTGAACTGCTGGAATATGGCGTTGATGCCACCTACCGCAGCGATCTTGCTGCCAAAACGGAGGCCATGAAGAACTACCCCACAGACGAGGAACTACAGGGAGTGGCAAGCGAAGCAACCGAGAACAAGGATGCAGCTGCCGATGCGCTGAAGGTGGGCGTACGAGGCATGATGGTACGTGTAAAGCAGGTGTTCAAGGTGGGGAGCGCCAAGTACAAGCGGTTCGGCACAGGCGGGTTGGACAAGTTGGTGGACAATGAGCTGGTGCGCTGCGGAAGAAGGGTATCGCGCATGGCCACCCAATACCTGACCGAACTGGCACCGAAGGGTGTGGATGCTGACATGATAGCGGCCCTCGACCAATTGGTGGTTGCATTGGATGATGCGATCGATGCGCAGGATGCGGCCATCCGTGCAAGAAACGTGGGTACGCAGGAGCGTGCCACCATCGGAAACGACCTGTATGCCAATATTGTGGAGCTGTTCGATTTCGGGAAGGACCATTGGTACACGCTCAACGAGGCCAAGTACAATGACTACATTATCTACAACGTGCCGGGCGGTGGGGCCACCCCGCCAGAGGTCATCTCCGGTTCGGTTGCGGCAAACAGCACGGTGGTAGTAGCATCAGACATTGCCCCAAGTGCCACCGTTCATGTAAAGAATGTGGGGACCGTGGCATTCATGGTATGCGGTTCGGAAACGGAAACGACCGATGCCTGCACGGACGGACAGACATTGGGGGCGGGAGAAGAAATGACCGCCACGGGCAACGCGGACGGAACAGGTCCCATTCCGCCTTTTCTCAAGATCACCAACAGCGACCCGGATGCAGATGCCGATTACGAGGTGACGGTCTCATAAGAGATGTCAGGTTTTCAAGGCGTGTTGGGTCATCAATAGCTGAAAATCGGCTTACCCGATCACGCCTAATTCTTGGCCAACGGAGGTGAATGCTTCTACTGCTTTATCCAAGTGATGTTGTTCGTGTGCAGCCGAAATTTGAACTCGGATGCGTGCCTGCCCTTTCCCAACAACGGGATAGAAGAAACCGATGGCGTAGATGCCTTTTTCCAACAGTTTATCGGCAAATTGCTGAGCCAATTTGGCATCATAAAGCATAATTGGCACGATCGGACTATCGCCTTTCTTGATGTCGAAACCAGCTTTCCGTACACCTTCTTTAAAGTAAAGCGTGTTCGATTCGAGCTTATCTCTCAGTTCTGTTGTAGAACTCAAAAGGTCGAAAACCTTGCTGGCCGCACCAACAATAGAAGGTGCCAACGAATTGGAGAACAGATAAGGTCGCGAACGCTGACGAAGCATGTCAATGACTTCCTTCTTGCCAGAAGTAAATCCACCCATGGCTCCACCAAGTGCCTTCCCAAGCGTGCTGGTGATGATGTCCACGCGCCCCATCACATTATTGTGTTCGTGAGTTCCGCGGCCTGTTTTTCCAATGAAGCCCGTGGCATGGCTGTCATCTACCATTACCAAGGCATTGTATTTCTCGGCCAGGTCGCAGATGGAGTCCAGTTTGGCGATGTCGCCATCCATGGAGAAAACGCCATCCGTTACAATAATGCGATAGCGTTGCGCTTGCGATGATTTCAATTGCTCTTCCAGATCGGCCATATCGCTGTGCTTGTAGCGATAACGGGCTGCTTTGCACAATCTCACACCATCTATAATGGAGGCGTGGTTCAACTCATCGCTGATGATGGCATCCTCAGCCGAAAAGAGTGGTTCGAAAACGCCACCATTTGCATCGAAACAGGCAGCATAAAGAATGGTGTCTTCCATCCCCAGGAAATCGGAGATCTTCTGTTCCAACTGCTTGTGAATGTCCTGCGTTCCGCAGATAAAACGAACGGAAGACATGCCATAGCCATGCGTGTCCAATGTGTCTTTTGCCGCCTGAATAACCGCTGGATGAGACGATAGTCCGAGGTAGTTGTTGGCGCACATGATCACCACATCCTCTCCCGAACTTACATGAACCTCTGCGCCTTGGGGCGTGGTAATGATCCGTTCTCTTTTGTAAAGCCCAGCTTCGTCAATAGACTTCAATTCATTGGCCAAAAACTGTTGGTATTCTCCGTACATCGCATTCAATTTTGGGATGCCAAATGTAACGGATCGGTAACACTCGTCAGGGTATTTGACAACAAGCCCATGGTTCGATTGTTATATTTGCGAACCTTAGTTATTAACCATTAAAATAAAAGAGAAATGGCTTTTGAATTACCACCTCTTCCATACGCTTACGATGCGTTGGAACCACATATTGATGCGCGCACCATGGAGATCCATCACAGCAAGCATCATGCAGGCTACACGAACAACTTGAATAACGCCATTGCGGGCACCGACCTCGAGGGGAAATCCATCGAGGAGATCATTGTGGCTGGGTTTGACAATACGGCCGTTAGAAACAACGGTGGCGGTTACTTCAACCACGATCTGTTCTGGAAAGTGATGTCACCGAACGGTGGCGGTCAGCCATCTGGAGAATTGGGCGATGCCATCAATTCGGTATTTGGTTCTTTCGATGCTTTCAAAGACACTTTCAGCAAAGCTGCTGCTACCCGATTCGGCTCTGGATGGGCTTGGCTTTGCGTGAAAGATGGAAAGTTGGAAGTGTGCAGCACCGCCAATCAGGACAATCCGTTGATGCCAAATGTTGGATGTAGCGGAACACCTATTCTTGGATTGGATGTTTGGGAACACGCTTACTACCTGAAGTTTCAGAACAAGCGACCAGATTACATTGCCACGTTCTTCAATGTGATCAACTGGGATGAGGTTTCTAAGCGCTACGCAGCTGCGAAATAAACTGAACGGTCATTCAAAAAGAAAGGGCTCCGAAATTTCTTCGGAGCCCTTTCTTTTTACCAAAACCTTCGATTATTCTACGGTGACCGACTTCGCCAAATTCCGAGGCTGATCAACATTACATCCTCGCATTACCGCGATGTAATATGACAGTAATTGTAGCGGAACAGAGGCCAGGATCGGAACCAGTTCTTCTTCCGTATCTGGAATTTCAATGACATGATCGGCCAGTTCAGCAGCCGTTTTATCGCCTTTGGTTACAACAGCAATGATCTTTCCTTTCCGCGCCTTCACCTCTTGAATGTTGCTGATAACCTTATCGTAAGAACCTTTGCTTGTGGCTATCACAACCACAGGCATTTCCTCATCGATCAATGCGATCGGTCCATGCTTCATCTCTGCGGCAGGATAGCCTTCAGCGTGGATGTACGAGATCTCCTTCAACTTCAACGCACCTTCAAGCGCTACTGGGAAATTGTACCCACGGCCCAAGTAAAGGAAGTTTCGAACGTCTTTGTACTGACCCGAAATATACTTGACCAGCTCGGCCGATTGAAGCACTTCTTCCACTTGCGCAGGAACTTTCTCCAAAGCCGCAAGAATTCTGTGAAACCGTGATTCTGCAATTGCACCTTTCTTGTGTGCTAGCCGCAAAGCCATCAGTAAAAGCACCGTGACCTGCGAAGTAAATGCCTTTGTAGATGCCACACCTATCTCAGGACCCGCGTGCGTATACGAACCCGCATCCGTAATTCTGGAGATGGATGAGCCCACCACATTACATACTCCGATAATTGTAGCTCCTTTTGATTTGGCCAATTCGAGTGCCGCCAACGTATCGGCTGTTTCGCCCGATTGCGAAATCGCGATGACCACATCATCTTCATTAATGATGGGATTACGATAACGGAACTCCGAGGCATATTCAACCTCCACGGGAATTCGCGCAAGGTCTTCGATCAGATATTCGCCTACCAAGCCTGCATGCCAGGAAGTTCCACAGGCCACGATGATGATACGCTTGGCGTTCACCATTTTCTGCTCGTAATCCACAATTCCGCCAAGGCTCACCGTTCCAGCATCCACATGGAACCGACCGCGCATGCTGTCAGCGATGGATCTGGGCTGCTCGAAAATCTCCTTCAGCATGAAATGCTCATAACCGCCCTTCTCCAAAGCTTCAAGTTTCATTTCAAGCTCATAGATGTACGGAGAAAGCACTTCATTCTCAATGTTCCTTACGATAGGGTCCTGACCCAATCGCAATTCAACGATCTGCTCATCTTCCAGATACACAACCTCTTTCGTGTATTCAATAATAGGTGTAGCGTCAGAAGCGAGGAAGAACTCCTCTTTCCCAATTCCGACAACCATCGGGCTTCCTTTCTTCGCTCCGATGATGACGTTTGGATCTTCTTTGTCAAGTACAGCGATGGCGTACGCTCCGATCACCTGTGTCAACGCCACTCTCACAGCTTCCGCCAATGGCAGATTCTCATTTGCCTGCACATCTTCTATAAGATGAACAAGCACTTCGGTATCGGTATCACTTTTAAATACGTGTCCACGCTTTTGCAGCTCCTTTTTCAGAGAATCGTAATTCTCAATGATGCCATTATGAATGATGGCCAACTTTTCATTTCCAGAATAGTGCGGATGCGCGTTCACATCATTCGGTTCTCCGTGGGTTGCCCAACGGGTATGACCGATGCCTACTCCCCCCGAAATGTCCTTGCCAGCAGCAAATGATTCCAGATCGGAAACCTTGCCTTTGCATTTGTAGATGTTGAGCTCCGAGTTTAACAGACAAATTCCTGCGCTGTCGTAGCCACGGTACTCCAGCCGCTTCAGCCCTTTTATCAGGATCGGATAAGCTTCCTTTTTACCTATGTAGGCTACAATTCCACACATGCGCTATTCAATTATCGTGTAGGTGATTCTCAATTTCATCGGGCGGTCGGGATGAGCAGGGCCATTGTAAACACCTCTTCTGGCGTTGACCGCGTTGCCTAAGTTCGTAATAAAAAGCCCGTAATCTGTTTGTGTGGGTGAATTCAGCAAGCCCTGAACATAGCGTGCCACATTGAACACATATTCGTTATTGGTTTCATCCAATATTCCACCGTAGTATTCGGGTCCTTCAAAATAATCAATCAAATAAGTGGCCGTATCTCCCCCCTTGATTCCATTCGCACTAAGTGTGGTCGGCAGGTCATAATCCGTGTCCACATCGGTATCAACGGGAATCACCAACTCGGCCTTATTGATAGCTATAACTCCCAAATTGTTCAGTTCGCGGATGAACGGGAATCGTACTTTGAATCTCAAACCTGCCATGGACTGTGTGTAAACATTCGTTGCGCCAGCAACCGTAGTCCCTGAAATGGCAGAAGTTATTTCGGTCGAATAATCATGTTCGAAGCGCGAATGCAGCCCGCTACCGTTGCCACTTGTTATCGTACATATGACCGAATCCCTTGAATTGTCTGAATTGTGGTAATAAAGTTCCAATCGCGATCCTCTATCGGTCATGTCAAAATACAGAATTGAACCGAAGCCAGGCATGCTTGCTGCAACAGGTTTGACAGCCAATCCTTTGAATGTTTCCCAAAAAGCTTCACTGGATGAAGTGTTGGACTCGTACAATATTCGGTGCGCAAACGAATTGTCCAATCGAATTCTCAATCCAGGAGCAAGGGTATCTCCAGATGCTATGATCTTTGAATACAGATCTGGCCTGAAAGTGATCTCTCCGATCTGATCACCCAAGGTCGGATTCGAAGTTGAATAATATGTTGAATCACCCAAATCGTTTACAAGCTCAAAGACACCGAAGGTCATGATACCTTTCAACTTGTCGGCATTGCCGTAATAACCCGCATAGGTCAGATTCAAAAAAATCGAATCTTCCTGTGCGCTTGAGAAATCGTAGTCAGTCTGTGTAGGCGCGTATTTGAAAAACACAGAGGACCGCACGGAGCCGAAAATTGGGTCCCCGAAATCACCAACCAAAAAATAAGATGCGGAAGAAGTTGGTACAGAATCATAATAAACGGTTCTGGCCTCCAAGGTGAACGTGTCAATCCAAGCAATCGGCATCTGTTCTCCAGCAGGGAGTACATCCAAGCCGATATTTTCTGGGTCTTTACAAGCGGCAAAGGCCAACACGGCCAATAGAAACAACACTACTCCCGAACCCTTGAATCTCATCCTTTTTAAATAAGTAAGCGGAGGGGAAAACCCTCCGCTTCTGTGTTTATTGCACGAAAAACGTTAAAAAAACATCAATCTGCCAAAACAGATTCATTGGCAAGAATTTCCGTGTAGAATTCCGAGTACGCATCCAAGTAGCTGTCCTCATCTTGGAAACCGAGTACTGGCTTGTCTGCTCCCGTAATGGCCGCAGCAGCCTCAGGCGTCAATTCCTCTTCGCCCATAATAACGGCATCGGCATACTTGATACCTGCGCGGGTCAAACCAAGGTAATTGGCATCGCTGAACTGAGCAACATCATCATCCGTAAGCGTATCGAACTTGATCTTCTCTGCAAACTTGGCATCGAAAGAACCATCGAATTTATCGTTGTAAACCGAGTACACGATCTTAGAATTCTCGAAGATCGGGTCGTCCTTATAAACTGTCTTGATGAAGAATGGCAGCAAGGCCGTCATCCAACCGTGGCAATGAATCACGTCAGGAGCCCAGCCCAATTTCTTTACGGTTTCAATAACGCCTCGACAGAAGAAGATGGCGCGCTCGTCATTGTCAGAGAAGAATTTTCCGTCTTTTCCTTTAAGGAAGAACTTGCGTTGGAAATACTCTTCGTTGTCAATGAAATAGACCTGCATTCTGGCAGGCTGGATGGAGGCTACTTTGATGATCAAAGGATGATCGGTGTCATCAATGATAAGGTTCATCCCTGAAAGGCGGATAACCTCGTGAAGTTGATTTCTGCGCTCGTTGATGCAGCCGAATCGGGGCATGAATGTCCGGATCTCTCTTCCTCTCTCCTGAGTTCCCTGTGGAAGGTGTCTTCCTATTTTTCCTATGTGACTCTCTGGTAGATATGGTACAACTTCTTGAGATACGAACAACACTCTCTCCTTTTGCGTCATGTGTTTAAATTTTGGGTGAAAAAAGTATGCAAATTTAGTAATTAATTGCGCTGAATGCAAGAACTGGCGCGGGTTTCAGAAAGTCGGCACTTTTCGTATACGCAATTTTTCCGACATTGTCAAGAGGTGGTTTTATAGCTTTGCAAACCGTTTTTCAGCACATGCAGATCATTACCACCGCAAACGATATGTCGGCTTTTTGCCAAGCGCAGCGAGCATCGGACAGAACAATCGGGTTCGTTCCCACCATGGGTGCGTTGCATGCAGGCCACATATCATTGGTTGAAACGGCAAAACGAACCTGCGATGTGGTTATTGTCTCCATTTTCGTAAATCCCACCCAGTTCAACGACCCGAACGACCTTGCCAAATACCCACGCACATTTGAGGCTGACAGCGAAATGCTGAGAGAAGCTGGAGTTGATGCGGTCTTCTACCCTTCGGTAGATGAGGTTTATCCTTCAAACGAAGCCTCACACTACGAATTGGACGGACTGGACGCGCTGATGGAAGGCCCGAATCGACCGGGCCATTTCAATGGTGTGGTGCAGGTGGTCACCCGTTTCTTCGACATCATCCAGCCTGATAAAGCTTTTTTCGGTGAAAAGGATTTTCAGCAGTTGGCCATTATTCGACATACGACCAGGAAATTGGGTTATGCGACCGAGATCGTTGGCTGCCCGACCATGCGTGAACAAACTGGCCTTGCCATGAGTTCAAGAAATATGCGATTGAGCGAACATGGTAAACAGACCGCCTTGGGCATTTTCAGATCGCTGGAAGCTATCAGAAAAGCCTTTTCCAAAGGTTCCGAGGTCAGTGTAGCTGCGTCAAGAGGACGAGAAATATTGTTGTCTCAAGAAGGAATGGAATTGGAGTATCTGGAGTTGGTGAATTCGACAGATCTGCAACGCGCTGATGATGAGACAACCTCGATCAGAGCCTGCATTGCAGCGTACGTTGAAGGTGTTCGGCTCATCGATAACATGGAAGTGAAATGATTACTTTTGCGGCCTCATGCAAGTACAGGTAGTAAAGAGCAAAATTCATAGGGTAACGGTCACCGAGGCCGACCTGAATTACATTGGCAGCATCACGCTCGACCCAGACCTGATGGAAGCGGCCAATATGATCGAGGGAGAGAAGGTTCAGATCGTCAACATCAACAATGGCGAACGTCTTGAAACGTACATCATAACAGGTGAGCGCGGCTCAAAGAATGTGTGTTTGAACGGACCTGCTGCAAGACGGGTGGCCGTTGGAGACATCATCATCATCATTTCCTACGGGATCATGGATTTTGAAGAAGCAAAATCCTTCAAACCCAGTCTTATTTTTCCAGATACAGCGACCAATTCGCTCATTTAACCAAGCACTGGTTTGAAGGAGAAACTGATCAGCGTACTTAAGGTCGTTCTCCCTTTGGGAATCGGGGTTTTTGTCATCTGGTATCAGTTCACACAGCTTTCAGACAAGCAATTACATGAGATCAAGGATTCCTTCGCTCAGGCCGATTATTTCTGGGTTATTCTGAGTGTTTCCTTCGGAATATTGAGCCACCTGAGCCGCGCTTATCGCTGGAAATACACGCTTCAACCACTCGGGTACAAGACCAGATTCATCAACAATTTTTTCGGGGTGATGATCGGGTACGTGGCCAATATCGTGCTTCCCAGATTCGGTGAGGTTTGGCGTTGCGTGATGGTTTCGAGATATGAGAAACTTTCGTTCGAAAAGGTATTCGGAACCGTGGTGGCCGAACGTGTGGCAGACATGGTTGTTCTCATACTGATCATTGCTGCGGTAGTGGTCATGCAGCTGAATCAGTTACGTGAATCCATTTCAAAGTTGCTAAGTGACTTCATGAGCACAAACTCTCCAACGGATCTGGCCTGGAAATTCGGAGGACTTGGGCTCTTGGCCATTTTGGGAGCAATCATCGGTTGGCGCGTTCTCACCCGCTCGCAAAACCCAATCGTATTGAAGGTCCGAAATCTCCTTCGCGGACTGACCGAAGGAATCACTTCCATTCTAAAAATGAAGCAGAAGTGGGCATTTCTGGCGCATACCGCTTTCATTTGGGCCATGTACCTCGCCATGTACTACGCGCCCTTTCTGGCGCTTCCAGAAACCAGCACGGCAAGCATTTCTGCGGTTCTCGCATCGTTTGTCATGGCCAGTTTCAGTATTGTGCTGGTGCAGGGTGGTATCGGTGTTTACCCCGTTGCCGTAGCGCAAACGTTAACCCTTTATGCCATTCACTATGAAGCGGGATTTGCCATGGGTTGGATCATTTGGGTGGCTCAGACCATCATGATCGTCACCCTCGGAGTACTCTCACTCCTACTCATGCCGCTTTTTAATTCCGGTACGAAACCGCTTGAAGCAAACGAGTAAATACTACTTGCTATATTTACATTCCGAAATTCAGCGATGAAACGAAGATTGCTTCAGTTATTCTCAGTCGCCTCACTTTGTGTGATGCTTGATTCGTGCAGCACCACAAGTATCAGTAAACTGGAAGGAGATTGGCAGCTTTGCTGGATAAATGACCTGACGGATAAACGGATCTACATTTGGCATTTTGAAGGAGGTGAATTGACCATCCGCATCTTCGATCCAGACAACCCATTCTCAGGAGGCGTTGTGGGTGGCCGCGCTCAATACAAAACCTCGGCCGAGTTTCTTGATGCCGTTGTGGAGATCTCAGGCTTTGTACAATCCATCTCTGACTCCAAGGTTATTCCGCAAATTTCCAATGGCAAATGGACCATTGATAAAATTGACAAGGAGGTGATGCGTCTGGCAACGACCGATCAGGCTGGCAGCGGTGGCAGTTATGTTATCCGTGAGTTTGCACGCCCTGATTCCGACAAGACCTGCGTAGGCAAATAGTCATCGCTGATGGCTAAGGTCAAAACCCAATTCTTCTGTCAAAATTGCGGACAATCATCCCCAAAATGGGTGGGTAAATGTCCTTCATGCAATGAGTGGAACACCTACGTTGAAGAAGTGGTTTCTGCAAAGTCAACAGCATCAGAAAAACCAAAATTAGGCGCATCAGGCAAACAGTTCGAGATTCGTTCCATCTCCGAAATTGAAGCAAATCCAGAGACGCGTTTCCCAACACCTGACAAAGAATTTGACCGTGTACTTGGAGGCGGATTGGTACCCGGATCGCTAACGCTGATCGGAGGCGAACCCGGTATCGGAAAATCAACCTTGCTGCTTCAACTGGCGCTTAACTGGCCCAAGAAGAAGATTCTTTACATCTCTGGCGAAGAAAGTGAAGGACAGATAAAGATGCGTGCGGAACGCATAGGCATCCGAAATTCCGAATGCTACATTCTCACCGAAACCTCTACACTCAAACTCTTCAAACAGATCAAGAAACTGGAACCGGAGGTGATCATTGTCGATTCCATCCAGACCATTTATTCCGAACTGATCGACTCCACGCCTGGCAGCGTTTCGCAGATCAGAGAATGTACGGGTGAGTTTCTCCGCTTCGCGAAGGAGAATGACACGCCTGTAATTCTGGTCGGACACATTACAAAGGATGGCTCCATCGCGGGCCCAAAGATCTTGGAACATATGGTGGATACGGTCCTTCAGTTTGAAGGCGACCGACACCATTTGTACCGAATTGTCCGAGCGGTAAAAAACCGTTTCGGTTCAACACCTGAACTGGGCATTTACGAGATGAAATCGGCTGGTTTGGAAGCCGTTTCCGACCCAAGCAGAATTCTGGTTCCAGACCGCGAAGAAGCTTTAAGCGGTGTGGCCATTTCTGCTACATTGGAAGGCATTCGTCCCATGCTGATAGAAACGCAGGCGTTGGTCAGTTCTGCCGTTTACGGCACACCGCAACGCTCCGCCACAGGTTTCGACATACGAAGATTGAACATGCTTTTGGCCGTTCTTGAAAAGCGCTGCGGGTTCAATCTCGGTTCCAAAGACGTTTTCCTTAACATAACAGGAGGATTGAAGGTTGATGATCCCGCGTTGGATCTTGGTGTCATCTGCGCCATCCTTTCTTCCAATGCCGACCTTCCCATTCAACCCGATAATTGCTTCGCTGCAGAGGTTGGATTGAGCGGAGAAATCCGTCCCGTGAACCGTATTGAGCAACGTATTGAAGAGGCCGCCAAAATGGGTATGAAACGCATTTTCATCTCCAAGCGAAATGCCGATGCCAACGTTATGAAGAACAAGCAAATTCAGGTGATAGCCGTGGCAAAAGTGAATGACGTTTTTGCGCAGCTTTTCGGGTAGTGGAATAAGCAGCAGGTTATATTTGCCACATGCACCGCATTGCCATTTTTGCTTCGGGAACAGGAACCAATACGGTTCGCATCATTGAATATTTCAAGGGGCATTCCAGCATTGAAGTGGCACTTGTTCTTTCGAATAAAGTCGATGCGCCTGTACTGGAAAAGGCAAAAGATCTGGGAGTTGAGACCTTCGCATTCAACCGTGGTGCGTTTTACGAAACCAATGACGTGGTTGAGAAACTTCAAGCGGATAAAATCGATTATGTTGTATTGGCTGGTTTTCTTTGGAAAGTACCCGATAATCTACTGAAAGCGTTTCCTGACCGCATCATCAACATTCATCCAGCCTTGCTGCCAAAGTTCGGTGGAAAAGGAATGTATGGTATAAATGTTCATCGTGCAGTGAAGGAATCTGGCGAAGCCGAAACGGGCATTTCCATCCATTTGGTGAACGAGGAATACGACAAGGGCCGCATGCTTTTTCAAGCACGTTGCAAAGTTTTGGAAAGTGATACGCCCGAAAGCATTGCAGCGAAGGTGCATGAATTGGAATACACTAACTTTCCCGTGGAAATTGAACGGTTCATCCATACACAATGAAAATACTATCGGTTCTGTTGCTTGTGGCGTTTCTGCCCGTGAATGCTGGCGACTGGGAGCTTAAGAAGGACAAGGAAGGAATCAAGCTGTACACGCGCCACGAGGAAGGCTATTCCATCAAGGCCGTGCGTGCAGAAACCACGTTCAATGCTTCGTTGGAAACCTGCATTGCCGTCCTCAGAGATATTGAGCATTTAGGAGAATTGTTTCCTGATTGTCAGAAGGTTGAGAAGGTGAAGCAAGATGCCAATTCGCAGATTCATTACTTGCAACTGAAGGCACCTTGGCCTGTAACGGATCGCGATGGAGCGTTTGGATTGCAGTATTCTTACGATGCCAGCCAGAACATGGTGGTCATCGAAGCCAAAATGGTTCCTGGAGAATATCCAGAGCAGGATGGGTTTGTACGATTGAACAAAGGCAAGGGAACATGGAAGTTCAAACGATTGGATGCCACCCACACGCAGCTGGAGTACTATTATTTGGGTGATTCGGGCGGAAGCGTACCTGCTTGGGTTGCCAATACGGTCATTGAAGAAAGCCCTTTCCGTATGCTGAGCAACTTTCATAAGCTCGTTAAACTGGACCGCTACCAAGGCAAGACGTTCAGTTTTATGCAATAATTCGTTGAGAACAATTTGATGGCTGTGCGTATTTATTGGGGTTAAGAGTAACTTCGACCCAGGCCAATGCTCTCCATCGCCCTCACTTTTCTCAAATTCTCGCCCGTTCTTCTGGTTCTGTTGATTTTCAGTCCGCAGTTCGGAGCAAGAATCAGAAAGAAGCACAAAAAGCAATACGCACGCTCCAAACACTGGAACGGAAAGGTGTTTGAAAACCTGACCGAAACGGTGATGGACGTGAACCTGAAAACGATTCCAGGGCTTATCCGTGCACAGTTCAAAGACCGCCATTTACGTACTCCTGAAAAACCCATTCCAATCATTTCTTTTGATGAAAAGAAATGGAACGCTAAACCTGAAAAACCAAAATTCGTGTGGTATGGACATTCCGTTCTTCTGCTCCAACTGAACGGTAAAAACCTGCTCATCGACCCGATGTTTGGACCAGATGCATCGCCTCCAGCACCCATGAAAACGAAACGCTTTTCGGAGAATTCATTGGATGTGATCGACACGCTTCCGAAAATTGACGCGGTACTTTTTACACACGATCATTACGACCACATCGATCTGAAAAGCGTTCGCAAGCTGATGCCAAAAGTGGATAAATGGTTTGTGGGGCTGGGAATCGGTCGCCACTTGGAGCGTTGGAAAGTTCCTGCGGAGCAGATATCTGAATTCGATTGGTGGCAAGAGTTGGAGTTTGATGGAATCAAAATTGCTTACACGCCTTCGCGCCATTTCTCAGGCCGTGGGCCATTCGACCGTGCGCAATCACTTTGGGGCGGTTGGGTCTTCATCAGCGAAAACCATCGGGTTTATTGGAGTGGCGATGGCGGCTATCAGCATCACTTCAACGAAGTTGGCGAGAAATACGGTCCGTTCGATTGGGGTTTTATGGAGAATGGTCAGTACAACGAGCGTTGGCATGCCATTCACATGTACCCCGAAGAAGCCGTTCAGGCAGCAAATGATGCGAAAGTGAATGTGGCAGTTCCCGTGCATTGGGGTGGTTTTGCGTTGGCGCTTCATCCTTGGAAGGAGAGCATTGAGCGTTTCACCAAGGAAGCAGAGGTCAAAAACCAAACAATTTCCACACCTCGCATTGGAGAAATCGTCATTTTTGGAGATGAACCATCCACCAACTGGTGGGAACCGTTGAAATAACCATCCAAACAGAAGACTATGAGCGTGTACGAAGATGTATTCAAGAACAACCAGAAATGGATTGAGGATAAAAAAGCCACCGATGCTGATTTCTTCGAACATCTCTCAAAAGGCCAGAATCCAGATATTCTTTACATCGGTTGCAGCGATAGTCGTGTAACGGCCGAAGACATGACAGGTGTTGAACCTGGCGATATGTTCGTGCACCGAAATGTGGCGAATCTGGTGCCGAATAACGATGCGAGTTCTGCTTCGGTGATCGAGTATGCGGTGAAGCATTTGCAAGTGAAGCATGTGGTGGTCTGCGGCCATTACTTCTGTGGTGGTGTGAAAGCCGCCATGCAAGCTGCCGACCTCGGAATCTTGAACCCGTGGCTCCGCAACATCCGCGATGTTTATCGATTGCATAAAGATGAACTGAACGCCATTTCAGATGAGGGCGAACGCTACAATCGCTTGGTGGAACTGAACGTGGAGGAGCAATGCGTGAATGTGATAAAAACAGCCGTGGTGCAGAAAGCGTTCCTCACCACGGGTTACCCGATCGTTCACGGTTGGGTTTTCGACATCAAAACAGGCAAGTTGATCGACCTGAACATCGACTTTGAGAAGAAACTGAAAGGGATTCAGGAGATCTATGACCTTGGGACGACCTCAGAATAGACCCATAGCTGGTTCTTAGAATTCTACAGGTAAAAAGGCCTGCTCTAATTGAGTACATTGTTCCATACTCGGAATATGTCACGTCATTCATTAAAAATACTCTTGCCGCTTTTGTTACTGGGCTATAGTGGCCTGTGCCAAGATACATTTGACGACACTACCCCTTCGAAACCCTTCTCCAAGTGGCATTCCTATTATCGGACATTTGAAGCCAACTATGGCATTCTTCTGTTTCAAAAAGGCAACATTCTCGATAGCCTGAATGCTAAACATGGGTTCTCCATACCCAATGTTCAAACTGTTGGGTCTGAATGTAAGACACTCCTTAATGTCAACAGAAAGTATGTCTTTGATGCGAGCCTATCTTATCACTTCTCATTACCTGTCCACATGGAAAATAATGGAACTGAAATGGATATGTGGAGTTTTCAGTGGGGATTAATGCTTTACGGCAAGGACTTTCTGTACAAGAAAAAGCGACTGGATGCGGTGGTCGGAATAGGCTTTAATCAAGGCTTCGGTTTCTTGTCGACCACGCAAAATGACACGATTAGGAAATACAACAATCCTTATTTCGCCCCAAAGGTCACGGCTGAACTGAGAGGAACTGTTTGGAAATTGTCGCTTGGAACCCGCGCAGAATACCAAATCGATGTTTCAAAAAAAGCTTGGAAAACGAAGTCTGACGTTTCCATAGGAAATGTCCCGTCCTAAAATAGGTTGACAACAAATCGACCTATTATGGAAAAACGAGAGGATAAAAGGAAAAGGCGTAGTCAGCGCGATTACAATCTGGGCTTTAAACTGGCCGTTGTGGACCAGGTGGAAAAGGGCGAGAT
>WGMW01000045.1 GCA_016124845.1 Flavobacteriales bacterium | reverse complement strand
CCTTTGCTTTGACCTGTTCATACTCCTTTATCAGAAAACGGAACTTCTCCAGGTAGTTCCGTTGAAGGGTCATGTCATTGGTGTTTATTCGCATAACAGAAACCTAAAGTTTTGTTACCGAATTAGTTGACTTTTACAGCGCCAACGCGGTAATCGGAAAGGAGAATATTTCAAAAGGTGGTGTTTCGGGAACCACCGTTGACCCGAAAGTCGTGTTCAAAATGGCGGTGCAATTCCCTGCTTCGGCCATCATTTTGGCGCATAATCATCCATCTGGACAACTGAAACCCAGCCAGGCAGATCACCAACTTACCCGCAAATTGAAGGAAGCTGGAAACGCCCTTGACATTCCCGTTCTGGACCACCTCATCATTGGTGAACGGGATTACTTTAGCTTTGTGGACGAAGGTGTGTTTTAGGTTGCGAATTGAATACGAATTTTCGAATTCGCATCTGGAATCGTTGGTTCAGCACGCATTCGCCATATTCGCATTTATTCGTAATTCGTATCAGCAAAAGATACTCTCTGAGTGAAAAAACTACTGACCATTATTGGAGCGCGGCCGCAGATAATCAAAGCAGCTGCGCTGAACCGAGCCATACAGACCAAGTTTGCGGACCAACTGACCGAAGTGCTGGTGCATACAGGGCAGCATTACGACCATGGCATGTCGGATGTGTTCTTTGAGGAAATGGGGATTCCGCAGCCCGACCACCAATTGGGAATCGGTTCTGGAAGCCACGGCAAGCAGACAGGAAAGATGCTGGACGAAATTGAGGGTGTCATCAATTTGGAGAAACCTTATGCATTGGTCATTTATGGCGATACCAACTCGACTTTAGCAGGTGCTTTGGCCGCAGCCAAAATTCATGTTCCTGTCATTCATATTGAAGCGGGATTACGATCCTTCAACAAACGGATGCCCGAGGAAGTGAACCGCATTACGGCCGACCACTGCTCTACCCTGCTCTTCTCACCCACCAAAGCGGGAATCAGAAACTTGGAGAAAGAAGGATTCAGGTCATTGAGTGATGCCAAGAAATTTGGGAAGGCCGACATTGACAATCCGTACGTGTTCCATTGTGGCGACCTGATGTACGATAACACGCTTTTCTATTCCGCGAAAGCTGATGAGTACGAACCGCTGTTCGCGAAGCATGGAATTGACCAAGGCAATTATATTCTTTCCACCATTCATCGCCCACAGAACACGGACGACATCAATGTGCTTGCGGGTATTCTCACCGCATTGAATGACATTTCCCTTGAGAATAATCTGCACGTGGTGCTACCGCTTCATCCGCGTACCGCAAACATGATCGCCAAGGCCGATGATGCGCGGATAAAAAAACTTCAAGAGAATCCGAACCTCAAGATCATTGATCCTGTCGGATTCTTGGAGATGATTCTTCTGGAGAAAAATGCCCAACTGATAATGACGGACAGCGGTGGTGTGCAAAAGGAAGCCTTCTTCATGCAAAAGCCGTGCGTCATCCTTCGGCCTGAGACCGAATGGACCGAAATCGTAGAGCAAGGCTGCGCAGTACTCGCAGGCTCTTATCCGCAGAAGATAAAGGCAGGCTTTGAGCATTTCCGTTCTCATAAGGAACTTCAATTCCCTCATATCTTCGGGAATGGAACCGCAGCCGAATTCATCTGTCAGACCATTATTGACAACCTGAACTGATGCTGATCTACAGCCACAGTATCACTTCGCGCGTCCGTTACATATTCCATGTGATGCTGGGCGACATGCTCGGGTTGGAGGTTTCCTTCACGAGTAAGAAAGAGGAATTTGTGGCTGCAGCAGGCCCAAAACTGAGCTACACGCATAGCCGATCGGCCGATGAGATCCATTTCCGTTCGCTTGGGCTGCTGCACGAAACGGGTGTGAAAGACCAGAGCATCCGCATTTCGGAGAATGAGCATGGCAAGTATTTCTTCGCGCACAACTCGCAAGATGCCGCGCTGAACTTCGATGTGTTCGGGGCGGCCTTTTTTCTGCTTTCGCGATATGAGGAATGTCTGCCACACCTTCGCGACAAATACAACCGTTTTGAGGCTTCGGCCAGCATCGGTTTCAAACACGGCTTTCTCACCGAACCGTTGGTTGACCAATGGCTGCTGCGCATTCGGGATATTCTGAGTGCCAAGTATCCCGAACTCACCTTCAAAAAGCGCAGGTACACGTTCATTTCCACCATTGATATCGACAACGCTTACGCTTACCGGAACAAGGGATTCATGCGTACCATCGGTGCATTCGGGCGTGCCATCCTGAAAGGAAAGCTGAAAGAGGTTTTTGAACGGACGCAGGTATTGTTGGGAACGAAGACCGACCCGTACGACACGTACGATTTTCAATTGGCGGTGCAACAGAAGTACGATCTGCGCACCATCTACTTCTTCCTTCTGGCAGATTATGGTGTGAACGACAAGAACGTTCCGTACTACAATTTGCAATTCCAATCATTGATCAAGCACTTGGGCGATTACGCGGAAATCGGCATTCATCCAGGGTTCAACTCCAACCAGAAGAACGACAAACTGAAAACCGAGAAGAAACGGCTGGAACAGATCATCCATCGGCCTGTGATCAAAAGCCGCCAGCATTTTCTCATTCTGCATTTGCCGCACACATATCAGCGGTTGGCGGAGAATGACATTACCGAGGACCACTCCATGGGCTATGCCGAACACATCGGTTTCCGAGCTGGAACCTGCACGCCTTACCGCTTTTACGACCTCGATCTGGAAACCCCCATGGATCTGACCGTTTACCCCTTTGCGGTGATGGAGGCCACGCTCAAGTACTACATGAAACTCCAGCCCGAAGAGGCCAAAAAACACATTACCGAATTGGTGAATAAAGTGCGAGCGGTTGACGGAACCTTCATCGGTCTTTGGCACAACGAGACGCTGAGCGGCCGCGACATGTGGCATGGTTGGCGCGATGTGTTCATTCACATGGTGAAGGAAGCCAACGAATCGGACGCGTTCCGTTGAAAAACTGTTCAAAGGTTCTGTTAAAATTGTCTTATTCCCGAACAGAAGTCACATGGGGGCGGTTCTCATCTTGTATATTTAAACGGTGATTTCAAACCCCTTTTCAATCCTACTAAAATGACGAAGATCCTTGGCGGCCATGGTTCGCTTTTCGACCAGTTTATCGGAGAGATACGCAACGTGGATGTACAGAACGACCGCATGCGTTTCAGACGGAATCTGGAACGGATCGGTGAGTTGATGGCCTACGAGATAAGCAAGGAACTGGAATGGAAAACGGGAACGGTGACAACCCCATTGGGCGAGGCCGAACTTCCGCTCAGTACGGAGCAGCCTGTGCTGGCCACCATCCTGCGGGCAGGATTACCCTTGCACCAAGGGCTGCTCAATTACTTCGACCATGCCGACAATGCCTTTATCTCTGCGTACCGCATGAACCATCAGGAAGACGGTTCGTTTGATGTGAAGGTGGAATACCTCGCCAGCCCATCGGTTGAGGGAAAAGTGGTGATCCTCTCCGACCCCATGCTTGCCACAGGTGCCTCCATGGTGCTGGCACACAAAGCATTGCTAAAGCGGGGCCACCCGAAACATGTGCATGTGGTGGTGGCCATTGCAAGCCGCGAGGGAATGGAATACTGCCAGCGGCATCTGCCAAAGAACTGTTCGCTGTGGATAGGTGCGTTGGACGAGGAACTGACGGCACACTCGTATATCGTGCCAGGGCTGGGCGATGCGGGTGACCTTGCTTACGGAAGCAAGGAATGATCGGACGAATGGTGGAACTTGAACGGATCTGAGGCGTAGAGGAAGGCGAAAAGAGTTGGAGAAAGCATTGCAAATACTGTTGGTGGTCATCCTTAGCGCGACCAAATTCCTGACAGCCCCCATTACATCCCTCAACATCGGTTTCGGTTACCTCGAAACCCTGCTCATCACCTCCTTCGGAGGACTGATCGGTGTGGTCTTCTTCTTCTACCTCAGTTCCGGCATCATGGCGCTCATTGCCAAAATGAGTTCTACAAAGGCAAAGAAACCGACCACCAAGGTCAAGCGGAAATTTACGTGGAAGAACAAACTCATTGTGCACGTGAAACGCGAGTACGGCCTCATCGGATTGGCAGCGGTCACGCCCATTTTCCTATCCATTCCATTGGGAACATTCTTGGCCGCACGCTATTTCAGAAACGCCAAGCAGGTCATCATTTACCTCTCAGCCTCGGTCATTGTGTGGTCGGTGATCGTTTCTTCGGTGGTCATCATATTCTGACAACTTTGCCATCACATCTTCGTTTATGAAAATGTATCTTTCCATTTGAACAGCTAATTGTCATGAACATTGACTCCGTAAAAGTTGAACTGATAGACTGGATAGCCCAGTTGAACGATAAGAACTCCATTAACCGAATTCTCACCTTGAAAAAGAAACTGACCCCAAGTGGGCACAGATCGGAAAAACGGATTTTCGGTTCTGGGAAACATCTTATCGAATTCATAGCAGACGATTTTGACGAACCGTTGGATCAGTTCAAGGACTACACGAAATGAACTACCTGCTCGATACCCACGTACTGCTTTGGATAATGACGGGTGATAAACGGGTTGACCCAGCCATGCTTGATAAGATCGAAGATCCACGGGCAACCGTGTATATCAGCAATGCAAGCCTTTGGGAGATCGTGATCAAAATGAGCATCGGAAAACTGAAATTGAACTGTAGCCTCTTTGAACTGAGAGACTACCTTTTGGAACGTGGTTTCCATATCCTTGAATTCGATTTCAACGACCTCCATACACTTGAAAAACTCCCATTCCTGCACCAGGACCCATTTGATAGAATGATCATTGCACAGGCAAAGTCCAAAGAGTTGGAGCTGATGACCAACGACCGACAGGTTGCATCTTATTTATGATCGGTTTGAAGCAAATCAAACACGTATTCTTCGACCTCGACCGCACGCTCTGGGATTTTGAGACCAACTCTGAGGCCACCCTCAAAGAACTGTTTGCGGAATTCAAACTCACCGAGAAACTGGGTGTTTCAGCCGATGCGTTCATCAAAGAGTACAAGCGCATCAACGAGCTGTTCTGGAACGATTACCGCACGGGCACAATAAAAAAGGAGGAGTTGCGCTACGCGCGATTCGAGGCTGCGCTCCGGTTCTTCGATCATGAAGACAGCCAGATGGCGGCCGACATCGGGGAGCAGTACATCTGGCGAAGCCCCCGCAAGACCGCGCTGGTGGATGGCACCATCGAAGTGCTGGAATACCTACGGCCCAAGTACAACTTGCACATCATTACCAACGGGTTTGAGGAAGTGCAGCACATCAAGATGACGGGGTCAGGGCTCGACCCATATTTCATCCACCAGATAACATCCGAAGCGGCCGGGGCACGCAAACCGAGCATACAGGTGTTTGAGTATGCGCAGGACCTGACGGGTGCGCGCGCGGACAACAGCATCATGATCGGTGATCACCTGGAGGCCGATGTGGAAGGCGCACTCAACGCGGGATGGAAAGCCGTGTTCTTTGAACCCAACCGATCACGGATAACAGACCAAGAGTTCCTCCACATCATTCACCTCTCCGAACTGAAAGACATTCTCTGACGGGTTCCGACCCATATATCCGTACGAAAATGTGGTACGGAACTTATTACAGCCCATAAATCCGTACGAAACAATAGTTCGGAACATATTTAAACCCATATCTCCGTACGGAACAATGGCTCGGAACATGTTATAACCTACATATACGTACGAACATGTGGTACGGAACATCTTCCGAAGAGCCTATTGAACGCATTGAACGCGCTGAGCGGGGCTACGCATAGGTTATTTGAAGCAAATATCCTGGTGCAAGAGAATACAAGACGTGCGGTAAAAACCGTTTACCCTTTGATGATGCGCTCGGCATCCTCTTGACGCACAAGCACACGATTGCCTACGCCCCAACCCTGCATATCTCCGAACAGCACGGCTCTGAAGAGCGCATCTGCCCGCACATTCTTTGCCTCGGCAAAACGTCCTATCCAAACAAGTGACGTGTGCGGTGGCATGGCTGGCGGCCACTGAAAAGTTTCGGCCTTGGGTGTTGAAGGAACGTGCCGTTGACTGAAGGGAGATGCTGTGGCATCGATCACATACAGCCCATCGATGCGCGTATGTGCGATCTTGCCCCGTTCAATGCGCTCGATGATGGTGCGGTTGACCACACCGCAGGCGCGGGCGTAGTCGGCCACCAGCATCCAATGTTTCATTTGGGTGAATGTGGATGGATTGGCCTCCATAACCGATCAGATCTCTGCCAGTACGCTGATGCCGCCCTGTACCTTCTCCTCCAGTTCCACTTTTATCTTGGCATCGAGCGGAAGGAAGAGGTCTACGCGCGAGCCGAATTTGATGAAGCCGAGCTCATCGCCCTGCTTCACATCATCGCCCTGATGGCAGTACCAAACGATGCGCCTGGCCACAAAACCCGCTATCTGGCGGATGAGTACCGAGGGGCCGAACTCCGTTTCGATGACCACCGTGTTGCGCTCGTTCTCCGTGCTCGACTTGGGATGCCATGCCACCAGAAACTCGCCTGGATGGTATTTGGCATACGCGATCTTGCCCGAAATGGGATAGCGGTTGAGGTGCACATTTAGTGGTGACATGAACACCGATACCTGAATTCGTTTCTCGCCATTGAAGTATTCGGGTTCTTCCACTTCCTCTATGGCCACCACGCGGCCATCGGCAGGGCAAACAATGCTGCGCGATGAGATGACGAGGTTGCGCTTGGGGCTTCGGAAGAACTGCAAAAAGATAAGGAAGATGATGCCGCCACCGATGCCCACCACGTAGTGCAGCCATATCATCTTCGGAAAGATGTAGATCACACCGAAGGTGATGCCCAATACGGCAATTGCCAGCAGCGTTAGCATGCGGTAGCCTTCTTTATGGATGGTCATTCTTGCCATGCGGGCGCAAATTTACGCTTTGGTGTTCAGAGAAATATCTTGAGGTAGACGAATGCGAACGGGGTGGCCAGAACAATGCTGTCCAGACGGTCGAGCACGCCACCGTGGCCAGGCAGCAGCGTACCGCTATCCTTGGCACCCACGTTACGTTTCAGGAGGCTTTCCACCAGATCGCCATAGATGCCTGCCACCACCGAAACGATGGAGAGGCCGATCCATTCCCACACGGAAAGGAAATCGAGAAACTGGGAAAAACCGATGGCAAAGCCAATGCTCATCAGCAGACCACCAATAGCACCTTCCCAGCTCTTTTTGGGGCTGATGCGTTCAAAAAGTTTGTGTTTCCCGAAGGCCGACCCTGCCAGGTACGCACCCGAATCGCTACTTAGAATAAGCATGAGCCAGCCTACGAAGAACAACGGGTTGTAACCGATCTCATCGTTCGGATGAATGATATTGATGAGCAGCGTTACAGGAACGGCCACGTAGATGATGCCCAAAAATCCGTGGGCGATATTGGTGAACGGGTCTTCGCGCTTGCGGTAGAGTTCTATGGGAAGAATGAGGAACAGGCACAGCAGCGGAAAGAGCAGAAATTGCTCCGACAGGCCGAAGAACGTGAGCAATCCATTGCCGACAAACATGCTGATGCCTAACAGATAACCCGTGAACCGCTGTGGTTTGAAACCGCCCTTGTCCACCAGATCGTAGAATTCGCGAAGCCCCATGTACAGCGCAAAGGCGAACAGCACCATGAAACCGATCTCTCTTCCGAGGAACAAGGCTGCGAGAAAGATGCCGAACACGATCAGTCCGACAACGATTCGTTTGGCAAGATCAGGCATCTTGTTCATCCAAAATCCTTTTGGCACGGATCACCTCATCCTGCGGCACGTAAAGTTCCGCTTCTCCGAACAGATATGATGAATCCTGTTTATTGATGATGACCGCGTTGATGTTCTCAGACCGAAGCAATGCGAGCTTCAGTTCTGCTTGATGGTTTGATGTAGCTAATAGTTTGACCCAACCTTTTTCCAAGTAGGCAATTTATCAACTTTCAGGCAATGAACCGTCCGTTTTGGGTGTCTCGGCCCCCACTTCGGCAGGATCTTCCTCTGGTCCCTTGTCCAACGGTTTCATATCCGCAAGCGGCTTGGCCTCCTCTTCCTTCTCCCATTGGCGCTTGCCGAAAATGATCTCCAGATTCTCCTTAAAGATCACCTCTTTCTCCAGCAGTTCCTCCGCCAACTTCTGCAACTTGTCCTTGTTCTCACTCAGAATCTTCTTGGTGCGTTCGTAAGCTGCCTCCACGATCTGGTGTACTTCATCATCAATGGTTTCGGCTGTCCGCTCGCTGTAAGGCTTGTTGAACGTATACTCGCTCTGACCTGAAGAATCATAGAAACTGATGTTCCCGATCTTGTCGCTCAGTCCGTACACCGTTACCATGGCGTACGCCTGTTTGGTCACTTTCTCCAGATCGCTCAGTGCTCCTGTAGATACTTTTCCGAAGATGATCTCTTCGGCCGCACGACCACCCAATGCAGCACACATTTCATCCAACATCTGCTCTTTGGTGGTTATCTGTCGCTCTTCAGGAAGGTACCATGCCGCACCCAAGGAACGTCCTCGCGGAACGATGGTCACCTTGATCAATGGCGATGCATGCTCCACCAACCAACTCACAGAAGCATGCCCTGCCTCGTGGTAGGCGATCACCTTCTTCTCTTCCTTGGAGATGATCTTGTTCTTCTTCTCCAATCCACCTACAATACGGTCAACAGCATCAAGGAAATCCTGCTTTTCAACTGTCTTCTTGCCTTTTCGCGCAGCGATAAGAGCAGCCTCATTACACATGTTGGCAATGTCAGCACCAGAGAAACCAGGTGTCTGCTTTCCGAGGAACTCTACATCCACGTCCTTATCCAGTTTCAATTTCTTGAGGTGAACTTTGAAGATGGCAACACGCTCAACCACATCTGGCATATCCACCAAGATCTGACGATCGAAACGACCTGCACGCAAAAGCGCACGGTCCAGAATATCCGCGCGGTTGGTGGCTGCCAAAATGATGACCCCGCTGTTGGTTCCGAAACCATCCATTTCGGTCAAAAGCTGATTCAGCGTGTTCTCGCGCTCGTCATTCGCGCCCTGTGAAATGCTTCTACCTCGGGCACGGCCAATGGCATCTATCTCATCAATAAAGATGATGGCAGGAGCTTTCTGCTTGGCCTGTTGAAAGAGGTCGCGGACACGACTGGCACCAACACCCACAAACATCTCCACGAAATCGGAACCTGAAAGTGAGAAGAATGGTACTTGTGCCTCCCCAGCAACAGCCTTGGCAAGCAAGGTTTTCCCCGTTCCTGGAGGACCTACAAGCAACGCCCCTTTCGGAATCTTCGCACCGAGGTCGGTATATTTCTGAGGGTTCTTCAGGAAGTCAACGATCTCTTTGATCTCCACTTTCGCTTCTTCCAGTCCAGCAACATCATCAAAGGTCACGTTCACTTTCGCTTCGCCTTCGAACAGCTGCGCCCGCGATTTACCGATATTGAAGATCTGTGCCCCAGCACCGCCTCCGCCTCCCATTCTGCGCATCAGGAAGATCCAAACGCCAATAATGAGTACGAACGGCAACAGCCACATCACAGAATCGCCCCAGTTCTGGTGCGTCTCTGCGCTTGTTGTGAACTGCTGTCCTTCGGGCAGTTTTGCCTTTACCTCCTTGATGGTATTATCGAAATTCTGAATCTCTACGATCTGGTAATAGAACTGCGGGCCAGAACCGAAACCGAACGAATGTTCCCGAAATTTCTTGTAATCATCCTTCGCTTTCAGCGAGTCGGTTTTGATGTAGATCTCCGCGTACTCCTTATTTACGATGACCAGTTTCTGCACGTCACCAGACGAAAGCAGTTCGGTAAACTGTTCATCGTTCAACTTATTATCGCTCTTACCAAGGTCGGGCAGAACCGACATGGCAATGAATGCTATGGCAATGATCACATACACCCAGTAGAAGTTGAAATTGAAATCGAACTGATACTTCGGTTTCCCCTTCTTACCGTCCTTGTTGTTCTTACCGTCCTTGTTGTAGTTCTTCTCTTTGTCAGACATAATTCAGATCTGTTTAGGCTTAAGCCACCTCACTATATTCTTTCACAATTGCATCGGCCCAAAGCCCTTCAATATTGTAATGTTCCCTCACGGAACGCTGGAAAATGTGTACGACCACATTCACGTAATCCAGTAACACCCATTCGCCATTGGTTGTTCCCTCAACATGCCAAGGTTTGTCCTTTATGGCTTTGCGAACCTCCTCTTCCACGCTTCTTGCCAATGCATTCACATGCGTGTTCGAATCGCCCGTACAGATGACGAAAAACTCTGTCACCGCATTTTCAATTCCACGAAGGTCGAGTGATACGATTTCCTTCCCCTTTTTCTCTTGCAGACCGTTAACTATTTCTTCAACGAGCCGCTCGGTCTGTGCCTTGCGGGATGATTTCTTCATTCAGGGTGTTTAGAATTCGCAAATTTACCATTTAAAATTCCTTGAAAGTTGATGCAAACCCTGTTCATCGGTGGTCACACCATTCATTTGGAAACGGTCGACTCGACCAACAATTATGCCCGCCAACTTGTTCGCGACAAAATGCCCGTTGAAGGCACCCTCATTGTGGCAGATGAACAGACCGCAGGTCGAGGTCAACGCACCAATTCGTGGGTAACCGAACCAAATCTGAACCTGACATGCAGCTACATTCTGCGTCCTGTCTTTTTGGCAGCGAAAGACCAGTTCATGCTAAGTGCATCTGTGGCATTGGCAGTATTCGATCTGATCTCTGAGATTTTGAAGGAAGAAACGGTCAAGATCAAATGGCCGAATGATATTCTTGTGAACGGGAAAAAGATCGCTGGCATTCTCATCGAGAATTCGCTGCGCGGAACGATCTTGGATCACAGCATTGTCGGTATCGGCATCAATATCAATCAGACCGATTTTCCTGACGGATTGAACGCCACTTCGTTGAAAGCCATCTCAAAACAACAATTCGGGTTGGATGAACTGATTCCTGTTCTGAATTCAAAATTGGAGAAACGCTACCTGCAACTGCGACCAGGGCAACATCAGCCGATTCTCAGCCAATTCAATCAAAACCTCTTCGGGTTTGATGAAGAAAAAATGCTGACCGTGAACGGAACTGAAGGCTCGTTTAGAATTCTTGGCGCGTGGCCTTCAGGCGAATTGCAATTGGAAGATGCCAATGGCCGAAACTCATTGCATCAACACCACGAGATCGTTTGGAATCTTGGGTAGAGACGCGATAAATCGCGTCTCTACAATTTATTTATGATTTCCAAGTTGATGGGGACTTGCGCCATTCGGTCAGTTGCTCCAGATCACCTTCAGAAACATAACCCGAATCCACCGCCAACTTCACCAATTCCGAATAATTGGAAAGCGTGTAGATCGGACAATTGGCCTTCTCGAAGTTCTCATCCGCATTGGCAAAACCGTAAGTAAAAATGGCCACCATTCCCAGCACGGTTGAAGTGGTTTCACGCAAAGCTTCCACCGCTTTCAAACTGCTTCCGCCTGTGGAAATAAGGTCTTCAACCACCACCACTTTGCTGTTCTCTGGCAGGTAACCTTCTATCTGGTTTCCCAAGCCGTGCTCTTTTGGTTTCGGACGAACATACACGAACGGCAGACCCAGCTCTTCGGCCACCAAAATCCCAATGGCAATGGCACCGGTAGCAACTCCAGCAACCACCTCCGCATTCGCAAATTTCTCCTTCACGCCCTGCGCCAACCCTTTTGCGATCAACTTCCGAACTTCAGGATAGGAGAGTGTTTTGCGGTTATCGCAGTAAATGGGCGATTTCCAGCCTGAAGCCCACGTGAACGGGGCACTTGGTTGAAGCTTCACCGCCTTGATTTTTAGCAGTTCATTGGCTACCTTTAAAGCCAAATCTGAGTTCAAAATGTCCATGGCGCAAAGCTATAAAGTTTTCATCGGAGGGTCGGTTCTACACATAGGGAATGAAGCCGAAACCGAGTCAGTTTTCAACAGGAAATTGACCGACCCGAAGCATGAGGATTGGGCAGGTATTTTGGAGGAATTGGAGCGGAGAAACGTTTCCATTCTGGTAACAGGAGATTCGCTTGACAATTGGCAGAGCTTCTGTTCCCATTTCAAGTTAATCGAAGCCGCAGGTGGTCTGGTGAGCAACTCAGATGGCAATTGGCTTTTCATTCACCGCAACGGCATGTGGGACCTTCCCAAGGGAAAACTCGAAATGGGCGAACGCATTGAACAATGCGCGGTGCGTGAAGTGGCGGAAGAATGCGGCATCGAAGAACCGACCATCGTTAAATCCTTAACCCCAACCTTCCATACCTATGAATTGAAAGGACACCGCGTTCTGAAGAAGACGTTATGGTATCTGATGAAAAGCGATGACGGCTCAGCATTGGTTCCTCAGACGGAAGAAGGAATCTCGGAAGTGAGATGGGTTTCTGCGGATGAGGCCAGGAAATTGGCGGAACAGTCTTATGGTTCCATCAAACAAGTAGTGACCGAAGGGCTTTCATTATAAAGTCGTCAACTTTCAGAAAGTTGACGACTTTCCGTTTGTCTATTTCCCAACACCCGAACGTCCTTTCGCTTTCAGCTTCTCACTCAGCGACATCAACTCACCTTGCGCCCCGCGGCTCGGTTCTTTGGCAGGAACGCTGTAGAATTTTCCATCAGGGTCGATGATAAAGAAAAGCGGCAGGCTTTTGATGTCATAATCTTCCATGATGGAGCTGGACATTTCCACTCCTCCAAACTCCCAATTAATGTTCATTTGTCTTTGAAGGGAACGCATCTCAGCTTCTGAATTCCCCACACAGACCGTCACAAAACGGATATTCCTGAACTCATCTTTCAGGTTGGGGATGACATTCGTTTCGCGCTGACAATAGCCGTTGGTAGCGTCCGTCAACTCCAGAAAAACATAGGTTCCCTGAAAGTCTGAAAGGTTCTTTTCTGTCCCATTCAGGTCTTTGAAAACGATGTCTGGTGCCAGCGTTCCGTTGGAAAGCATTTCGTGCTTGGCTGCCACATTCATGGCCGCATTTCCGAGATACGAATTGGACGAAAGCATGCCAAAATGCTTCAGTGCCGTGATGAGTTCTTCATCCTCAAAATCCTTCTGTCCGAACAGTTCTTCCATTCCAGCGATCAGTACCAATCTCCTGACGGAAACATCCTGTAGTTTCGGTTCCTGAGCCAAAAGCATCTCATCCATCTTGGCGAAAGCCTCTTTTCCGTCAAGCAGCTTTTTGCACTCCTCATGCTTGTTCACCATCGCCATTTTATACACTTCGCCCTGATAGAACTGAAGCAAAAAATCGGTGAACGCAGGATTGTTGAACTGTGTTTGAACACCTTTCAGGTACTTCTGATACAGCCGTTCTCGGTCGTTCAAAAAGGTCTGCTCAACGCCAGCGATCGAGTATTTAATGTATTCCTGCACGAACGGTTCTGCTCCCCTGAACTTCTCCGAAACAGCCTTTTCAAAACCCTTCAAACCATCAGAAACAATGCTGGGACTTTTGCGATTGACCAACACTGGGTAAATCGCCTCCAGAAAACCATCCAACGTATCGTTGAAAGCAATGATCTGCTGGTTCAATTTGGCTGATTTTCCTCCCAAGATCTTCGGAACGAAAAAGTGGCGTTGGTAAAAGGCTTCGGGTTTGTTCGGGTCTTTCGCTGGCGGAACGAACGAAAGCTCGAGGTCTTTGTCACGTTCCATAAAGAAATCGGCACAGTTCTGCCCAACCTGAAGAATGGCATACTGAACCTTATCGCTAACGATCGGTTTCAGCTCAAAACTCCCATCCACATCCACGGTCTGTTTAGCAAGAACGCGCTCTTTTCCACTTACAGGATCATCATTGACCCGAAGTTGAATTTCCTGTCCGATGGCCAATGGCGCTACCCCACGGATAGTCGCGTACTGCCCGCTTGCAAGAAACGGAACCACAAACAGAAACAACAGAAATCTCATACGGTCAGGTCAAGTCCTTCGGGCACGAAACGCGAGGCGTCTCCCCCGTTGATGAGTATATCACGGACAATCGTTGAATTTATTGCGGAATACTCTTGTAAGGAGAGCAAAAAGACCGTGTCGAGGTCTGGATAAAGCGTTTGGTTGATGTGCGCAATGCTGCGCTCGAATTCGAAATCGGCAGAAGTTCTAAGGCCGCGAAGCAAATGTGTGGCCCCCACTTCCTTGCAGTAATCAACGGTCATTCCCAAGTAGGTGTCAACTTTTACTTTCGGTTCATTTCTGAATGTAAAACGGATCATCTCCAACCTGCGCTCCAACGAATACATGTACTTCTTGCTGGAGTTGGTTCCGATGGCGACAATAATTTCATCGAACAGTGGAACTGCTCGCAAAATGATGTCTTCGTGGCCTTTAGTTATCGGGTCGAACGACCCTGGGAATACTGCAATTCGTTTCATGGAAATGATAATGCTTTAGCGCGAAGATACTGATACATGGTTTAGCCACAGAAGCACAGATTTTCACAGAACGGACACAGAGAATTATTTTTCTCTGTGAAATCCTCTGTGCTTTCTGTGCCTCTGTGGCTTTAAAGAATGTCCTGTTAATTAGGTCGAAAATTCATCAACCTGATAGGTCTTCTCCTCAAACTGAATACCGTTGTTCGCCAATTCGTCCAACACGGGTTCGTAAATGTCCTTGGAAATAGGCAGCGAAACGCCTCGTTCCCTGATTGTTCCTTCCAAGATCATCCGCGTGGCAATGGCCAACGGCAACCCGACCGTTTTAGCCATGGCCGTGTGGTGCTGATCATCGCCTTTCACCACCATCGAACTTTCGGTCACAAACTTCTGGCCGTCTTTCACAAACCCGATCTTATGCCACATCACGATCATGTCGCGGTCGTTGGGTTTCATAGCCCATTTCTTCTCCAGAATGTGCTGGAGTATCTGCGCTGGCGTAGCATCTTTCAACCCAACAGGCGTGTTATCGAACAATCCCAACCAACGGAGTTTTTCCATCAGTCGGTCGTCTTGCTCCAACAGAAGTCCAGCACGAACTTTCAATTCCACACTATCAGTCAGACTGAAAGGCAAAAAAGAATTTACGAAATCGCGATGTGTCATACTCTCCGAACCTTCCATAACGTAGCTGTCATCTGTCATACCGAGTTGCACGAACGCGTTCCAACTGCGGCTGAAACCTGGTCTGCGTAGCGTGCCGCGATACAGCGTTTTCACGTCATGCAGTCCATAGACCTCACGGTAGGAAAGGCTATCGCGGTTGGCATAACCCTCAAACTCGCCATGGCCTTCAATGTCGATGTACTCGGTTCTGCGGAACACACGGTGGTACGGAATGTATTTGTACTTGCCGTTGTGAATGAACTTCACCGCCCCGCCCTGACTGGCCAAAACCACGTTGCGCGGGTTCCATGTGAACTTATAATGCCACGGATTGTCATCGCTTTCAGGCGCTACAAGTCCACCCGTGAAGCTTTCGAAATGCTCTACTTTCCCACCATCTGCACGAATCTCATCCAATAGCTTCATGGCAGAGAGATGATCGATGCCTGGATCAAGACCGATCTCGTTCAGAAACAGTAGATTTTTCGCTTCGACCTCCATGTTCAACGCCTTCATCTCCTTCGAGATATAGGAAGCCGTGGTTAGATGCTTGCCAAGTTCCAGGCAATCCTTCGCCACTTCGATGTGCATACTTGCAGGAAGCATACTCACCACCACGTCCGCTTTGGAAACCTCCTCGCGCCTCTGCTCCGCACTGAATACATCGAACTTGAGGGCTTTTCCGCGAGGATGTGAACCAATCTTCTTCTGCGCCAATTCTTCCGAAATATCGCCCACGGTAATGCGCCAATCGAGCGCTTCGGCATGTTGCAGGAAATAGTCAATCAGCGTTGTGGCCGACCGCCCCGCACCTATGACAAGAATGTTCTTCTGCATGGCCTCAAAGGTGAAAAAAACTGTGAAGTGGCCAGTACGCTTTAAGAAACGCGCGTCTCCCTATAACGGATGGCAAGATAATTGAAACCCTTACAAATAAAGGATTGTAGCATGAATTTGATAGCGATACATAGAAAATACAATACACAGAAAAAGTGTATTCAATTACTGGAAGAAATACGCTGG